>ONMG01000156.1 GCA_900318855.1 uncultured Prevotella sp. | reverse complement strand
CCACGGCAAACGATGCACCTCCACGGTCCTCCATAGGCTTCGTATCAGTGCGCATCCCTCCCTGAGGTCGTCCGTCTGGAGCTCCCGCCCATGATGATAGCAGAAGAGGCAGGTGTCGACAAGAATCAGCCAGCGCTGCCGCTCATAGATGTCGAGAATTCTGTTGTCCACCCTTAAGTAGAGCAACTGCTGCTTCATGCTGATAGTGGCCCGGAGGAAGTCGAACCTGCGAGGGGATGCCGCGTGGGTGACCGATTCGGAATTGTCACGATAGTAGTAGATACCCGCGCAACAGCACACCTGGCGCGACATATAATAATGCAGGTGCGTGGTGTTATCGTCGCTGTAAGCACGGCACGACTCATCATAGGGATAACGGTGGAACAGAGGCGCGCGGAGCGCATACCAGCCATGGATGCTCCAGTCGAGACTCAGCTCAAAAGCCTTTTTGCCGTCCATAGCATCGAAGGGCTCCATCGGATAGGGCATCTGCGAGCCGTCGGCCTTCACCTTCATCACCCTGAAGAGCACGCTGTCGGCCAGCGGATGGCTGCGATAAGCATCGGCCAACTGCTCCAGGGCGTCGTCGGCCAGCCAGTCATCGCTGTCGAGGAAGGTTATCACATCACCCGTAGCCTGTTTCAGTCCCTCATTGCGAGCGTGAGCCTGCCCCTGATTACGGTCGAGATGGAGCACACGGAAACGGCTGTCGGCAGCCGCTTGATCCTGCAGCAGCTGCAGCGAGTGGTCGGTAGAGCAATCGTCGATGCAGATGGCCTCAAACCGGCCATAGGTCTGTCGGCTCAGTGAACCGAGACACTGAGGAAGAAAGTGCTCGGCATTGTAGACGGCCACGAGCACTGTTATCTTCAGGCCTGCCGCCGGAAGCGCTTTGTCAGGTGTTCCCATAGATGTGTCTTACTGTGCAGAATAGTTATCGAGATGTAGACGCTCAGAGCGCATAGCAGCAGCCCCGCGATCCAATAAGCCCAGGCATTATGCAGAAACGTCACCGCATACACGGCCACTCCGATAGGGGCCTGCTTCAGGAAAATGACCTGGACACCCCGCGAGAGCACGTAATGATAGCGGTAGCGCATGTAGAAGATGAGCAGGAAGAAGTCGAAAACGGCAGCGCCCAAGATGGCAATGCCCATGCCCACAAGCCCGAACTTCAGGAAGCAGACGATGGAGAGCGCTGCAAAAACGAAGTCGTAGAGTGTCTCCATAAGCAGATAAATGTGCGAGTCGCCGCGAGCCAGAGGCAGATAGGCCACAGGCAACTTCACTGCTCGCAGATACATGGCCAGCACCGTGAGCTGCGACATGCCCATCACCGGCAGGAAGTCGGACGAATAGAGCAACGGAATAATGATGGGCAGCCCAATGATGAAACAGGCCAGCAGAGGGGAGAGGAGCAACAGCGACACTTCTATCTGCTTGTTCACCACGTCGTTGAGCTGGGTACCCACCGTGGGTACCGACGACAGCCGAGGAAAATAGTCGGTCTCCATGGCTGAGAACACCATGCCCGCATAGGTGAAGGCCATCATATAACCGGCATTGTAGAGACCGAGGATGACCTGTGAGCCGGCATTATTGAGAAACGACTTCACCACGAACTCACTGCCACTACCGAACATTCCTGCGAAGAGAAAGGCCGTGCCGAGCTTCACCATGCCCATACCCTGCCGGAGCGTAGAGCCCCGCAGGGAGAAGTGGGGAGGATAGGATCTGAAGGAATAGCTGATGGTGATAATCATCTGCGAAAGCCCCATCAGCACGATGGACGGTACGATGGCTTCCTCGCCCCATATATAATAAATAGGTATCGAGATGAAAAGGGCAGCCACGATGCTGAACAGCGCCTGACGGGCCAAGTTACCCAACTCGCGCGTGCCCTTCATGATGGCCAGCTCGCCTCCGGTGATAGCGGTCATACCCACCACGGGCGAGAGCAGCGCGAAGTGAAGCGCATGATTGCCCCAGCCGAAAGTCCACTGACTCAGCAACGGTGCCAGCACCACGCAGAGCAGCATGCCGAAGACCGCCGTGAGCAGACTCCAAGATCGCACCACCTTGATGGAGCGTCGGAGCCTCTCCTCGTCGTGCTGTGCATAGGCCACAGAGATATTCTTCACGGCACTCATGCCCAGCCCAAGATTGGTGGAGTCGCTCAGAAAATGGATTGTGGAGTTGAACAGCGAGAGCAGTCCCATGCCGTAGGGGCCGAGAATCAGGGCCACAAACTTATTGCGCACAAGGGCTATCAGGATATTCAGCCCCTGCACACCACCAAAGATACCCGTGTATTTCAGGATATGGGAGTAGTTGTTTTGCGATTGTTCCTTCTCCATCTTAACTTCTAACGCGCTCACCGCCGAAATATTGTACAACTCCCGGCCGAATCGCCCACCTTTCGCCAAGTCTGCGATGTGAGCGACGGGCTGTGGCACCGCGCGCTGCAGCAGCCCTTCGCGACACCTTCTGTCCCCACCCTATGTCTTCCATCCAACATCTGCCCGATAAGCCGTAACAAATATTAAAATCCTATTAAACAGTCTCTTACCTCTTGCATGTGTGAGAAATAAAATCTACCTTTGCGATATCAAAGTAATATCACAAATACATCATACAGTATTACCCTAAAAACTTAACATTATGGAAACAAAAGTAAAGAACCCCAGCACCGAGTTATCCAGCTGCAAAGAGTATGAATTCCAAGGCTTCGTGCAGAATGGCTTCGTCGCCCTTACCATCCTGCTGCTACTCACGGCAGCCTCCGTCGTCATCTTCAGCATGGGCATCGAGCACGAGCACACACTGAGCATCGTAGCCGGCATCGTCATCTTTGTCCCCACCCTCTTCTGCTATATCGGACTGCTTCAGCAGGAGCCCAACACGGCGCGGGCAATGATGTTCTTCGGCCAATATAAAGGCACCTTCCGCCGCGTCGGCCTCTACTGGGTGAACCCCTTCATCACACGAAAGCCACTCTCGCTCAGGGCCCGCAACCTCGACGCTGAGCCTATCAAAGTGAACGATAAGCAGGGCAACCCCGTGATGATAGGCTTAGTGGTGGTATGGAAGCTCAGAGACACCTATAAGGCCATGTTCGACATCGACTCGCAGACCATGGCCAAGTCGCCCATGGGCAGCAACATGAGCAGCATGATGAAGGCCTTCGAGAACTTCGTGAAGATTCAGAGCGACGCTGCCCTCCGACAAGTGGCCGGACAGTATGCCTACGACAACAATGAGGACAGCCAAGAGCTCACACTGCGCGACGGTGGCGAGGAAATCAACAACCAGCTCGAGGAGAAGCTCAACGAGCGCCTCTCCATGGCCGGCATCGAAGTGGTGGAGGCACGCATCAACTACCTGGCCTACGCTCCCGAGATTGCTGCCGTGATGCTCCGCCGCCAACAGGCCGACGCCATCATCTCGGCCCGCGAGAAGATTGTCGAAGGGGCCGTGAGCATGGTGAAGATGGCGCTCAACAAGCTCTCCACAGAGCAGGTGGTGGAGCTCGACGACGACAAGAAAGCTGCCATGGTGAGCAATCTCATGGTGGTGCTCTGCGGCGACGACACGGCACAGCCGGTGGTCAATACGGGTACACTCAACATGTGAGCACTCAACACGACAGCATGACAGAAAACAACACTAATCACACCGATACCCACGACTTGGCCGGCGGCAGGAAGCCGAAGGCCAAGCCTTTTATGCTTCGTCTGGACACTGCCACGATGGAGGCGGTGGAGAAGTGGGCGGCCGACGAATTCCGCTCCACCAACGGACAGCTGCAATGGATCGTAACCGAAGCCCTGCGCAAGAACGGAAGGCTTCCCAAGAAACAACAACGATGAACCCAACAACACGCACCCCGGAGGCCACACGCATGGAGTTGGCCGCCACGCTTTTTCTCTTAACCGCACTCATCATAGGCTTGTGCACGGGTAGGGTCGACGCTATAGCACTGACCGTCGCCAACTGCTTTGGCGCGGCACTGCCGACATCGGTCTTGCTTTTGCTGGCCTATCATCCCGACTCTCAGTTCATCAATCTGCCCGTGAAGCTAAAAGCCGACAGCGAGGTGCAGCACGCCCTCGTGAGCCGACTGCTCCGAAAGATGGCCCTCATCGTGAGTCTCATACCGCTGACCATGACGCTCGGGCTGCTGACCCACAAGCCACAATTGGGCCACGCGGGCATCTGGGTCCTCTGCATTGGCCTGCTGCTGGTCATCATGGTCGACTCCAGGAAAATCCACCGCGCGGGGCTACTTGACGAATAGCAGCCGACCGGCTGGACCGCCCTTCACCTTCCGACTGCCCTCCGAGAGTTACCCCGGCCAGGCTTGTCGCTATCTAATTCTATGCACCAAATGTGCAATTTTACGCACCAGCGATTGTTATCATGGAAAGGCTTCTGCCCCATGAGGGGGTTAGGATAAAGCTGTGGAGCGGCCGTAGAGCTTGCTCGTAATGCCCTTACAGCTTTAAAGCTCCATTGGAAGTAAAAGCCTTTCCATGACCATTTTTCTCGTAGAGCCAATGAAAAGTCCGCGAAGCGACCGCGGCAATAACCACAATCATAGCCATCGAAACTCCGTGGTCATCCTTGGCAATAACAGCACTCGGAGAGATCTCCGCCATATGGTGTACTTATCTACGCCATATGCCGTACTTATCTCCGCCATATGCCGTACTTATCTACGCCATATGCCGTACTTATCTCCGCCATATGCCGTACAATTGGAAAACACGCGTTGCAATGACGCCTATCCTCCTACCTGTGGATAACAATCAGTGGAGGGTCAGCGCCTCAACAGGGCATACGAGAAAGGGCCTCCGCTGGTCAATCACGACCCACGGAAGCCCCGATGTAATATAATTATCGAGAGAGAGTTTTACGGTCTCGGATAATCCTTAGAACAGTTCATCATTACTCAGCCTCAAACTCATCGTAGCCGTAGCTGAAATAGCCGGCCGAAACACCGTATTCCAGGTAGAGTTCAACAACTCCCAGTTCGGGGAAGTAGCGGTTGTAGGCCTGATAATCGTTGTTGTTCTGCCAGGAGGCTATATCCTGCACAAAGATGTTGCCTAATTTGGCATTACTGAATCCTGTGAGCTGCTGGTCCACTTGCAACTGATAGTATTTGTTGCCGCTTTGGCTGGTGAAGGGACCGCCGACAACGGTGAACTTCAGACTATTGCCTTCGCCATAGAGATTCTTGAAGCGGTAGGTGTCGGCCACATTCTCGCATTTCTGCAGCTCTACACCGCTCTTCTGACTCAGGCCGGTAGCATCCTCCAAACCGAAGGAACCGTCGTCCTGCGGCTGGAAGTAGTATTTGCCGGAGGCCACCTTCGACCATACGAGCCCTAAGAAAGGCAGGCTGCTGGCATGCTTCACGTTGCCCTTCACGGCAACGAAGGTCACCACATAATCACCTTCCATACCCTTGATGGCCACGTCCTTGACGCCGTTGGCACCTAAATCCTCCACCTTGGTACCTTTCTCCACTACATAGTTGTTGTAGCCGTCGACACCCATGGTGGCAAAGTCCTTCTTATAAGTCGCTGAGTCGGAAGCGATGTAATAGACGCTCTCGGTGGCAGAGTTAGTGGCCACGCGCACGAGCATATCGTTGTCCACGCTCATACCCTTGGTGACATCCTCCTGAAAGAGCGTAGCCACGGGAGTGGAGTCGCCGCCGGGCTCGGTTCCATTGTCCTCGCTACAGCCCGTGAAGAGCGCCATGACAGAGAACAGGAGGGCAAAACAATAAATATATTTCCTCATAAGTCAATTCGCTTTTAGTGATGATTAATTACCAGTTGTACTCAGGAGAGTCCTTTGTAGGAGCCACGGGCGTGGGGTTATTCTCAAGCGCCGTGTTGTACTTCTCGGTGTCGATGATGTAGAGGTTCATCCAGTCGGGGAAGTAGCTGCCCTTGTCGTTGGGCGTGAGCGTGTTCCAGCGGAAGCCCTTGGTGTGGTTGGT
Source organism: uncultured Prevotella sp. (assembly GCA_900318855.1). Taxonomy (GTDB): domain Bacteria; phylum Bacteroidota; class Bacteroidia; order Bacteroidales; family Bacteroidaceae; genus Prevotella. The sequence continues at coordinate 7,951 of ONMG01000156.1, read as the reverse complement.
GCCGGGATAGCTGCGGATGATGCCCTTGTTGAGCCGCTTGATGTCGAAGGTGGCGAAGCCCTCGCCCCAAAGCTCTACGCGACGCTGCCACCACACCTCATTGACGAAGGCCGAGGTGCTGCTGTTGCCGTAAGCCTCGTTGTGCTTGCCATAGACGTAATGGGGGTCGCGGGCTGTGGCAAAAGCTGTGAGGAGCTGGATGCCGCGGGCCTCGTTCTGCCGGCCGGCAGCCTCAGCCTCGATGAGCTTCATCTCCTCGACGCGCATCAGAGGCACCGACACGGCAAATCCCACATGCTCATTGGCTCGTCCCCCATCGCCGCCGATGGCACGGAACTTCACCGAGAGACCGCCCACACCATCACCATTCTGCTGTCCACTGTTCCAAATCGACTCAGCATACACGACGCTGTCCTTGTAAGCATAGGCCTTGAGCGCATTCACCTTGTCGTCGGTCGACTCAAGAGAGTCGATGCTGAAATCTATGAACACCTTCTTGCGGATGTCGGTGTTGGGGATGGTGTTATAGAGATGGTGGTCAATCTTGTTGGCACCGCCATAGTTGGAGGCGTAGCCCATGCCGCTGGTAGACTCAAGCGTCATCACCGAGCCCCAGCTGGTGTCGCCGTCGTTCAAGCGGATGCAGGGATCCTCCTGGTCATATTTCACGGCAAACATCCATGAAGCATTGGGCGTGTTGAAACCCAAGTTCTTGTCGGTGTACTGTTGTGAATCCATCATCGTGTAGCCCTGCTGGGCCTTCTTGGCATATTCCTCGGCCTTGGCCCACTGCTCGGTCTCGAGATAGGCGCGGGCCTTGAGACCGTAGACCACTGAGAGGTCAAGCTGATACTTGTCTGCGCGCTTGAAGTCAGCCAGCTCCACCTCGGCCTTGTCGAGGTCGTTGAGGATGAAGTTCCACATCACGGCATTCGTGGCGCGGGGATTGTTCAGCGTCGCCGCATTGGTGGTGCTGTCGGTGATGATGGGCACGGTGGGTGCCTCCTTGTTCTGACCGTAACTCTGCGGGGCATACATACGGGCTATGTCCATGTAGAACATGGCTCTGTAGGCATGAGCCAGTCCCGAGGCCTGCTTCTGCTCGGTAGTAGCGTCATCGCGTGTCTGCCCCAGCACCGTGTTGCAGTTCTTTATCCATTGGTAGTACACTGTCCAGGGTACCTGGCATACGGCGAACCCAGGTCCAAGCTCGTTGCTCACCTCATACCAGCTACTGAACCAGTTGTTCGTGCCTTGAGCGACGAAGTCGTTGCCCATGGCATCGCGCTGCAGGAAGAACGACGGATAGCCGAAGTCCCACACTAAATCGGACTTGCCTCCATAGACAAACTCACCGGCCAGAGTAGAATTGAGGGCACTTACAAAATTGTTCAGGGAGCCTGGAGCATCGAAGGCCTGCTGCGCCGTGATTGTGGAGTTCTGCGGTGAGAATTCCTCCATGCAGCCCGTAAGAAGAGTGCCCCCGAGGAGCAGCACCGCTATATTTGAAAATACTTTCTTCATATCGTAAATCTCCTATTAATAATTAGAATGTAACCTGTATGCCACCCGAAACATTGCGCACAGGCGAATAGACGTTCACAGACTCATTGCGTGCATAGGAATAGCGCGGGTCAAGTCCCTTACGGGCAGACCAGAAGCAGAGGTTCTCACCAGCCACATAGAAGCGCACGCTCGAAAGCGGAGTGAGGCGCAGCAAGCGCTTGGGCAGCGTATAGCCCAAAGTGAACGACTGGAAGTTGAGGTAGCTGGCCCTTGTCAGGAAGCGGGTCGACGTCTCGGAGGTGTACTTGTCGCCAAACCAGAAGCGGGGGATGTTGCTGCTCGTGTTGTTGGGGGTCCACGACTTGAGGATGTCGGTCGAGAAGTTTTGTCCATTACCCTTGCTCACTACCGGAGTCATCAGCATAGCGTAGTGAGTATCGTAGATTTTGCCGCCAATCTGATAGTCGAACGACACGGAGGCATCGAAGCCGTAGGCCGACACCGAGGTACTGAAACCACCCGTAGCCTTGGGCAGCAGCGAGCCGGTGGTATAACGGCCGGCCTTGTTCCAGTCAGTGGTGGTGGCATCCTGCAGCTGGCTGGGGTAGCTGGTGCGCTTGCCTTCAGGCACTGTGGTATCCACATAGTAGAGGGCCTGGCCCTGGTCGTTGACGCCTGCATACTTCACGAGGAAGGCATTGTAGAGCGGTCCGCCCACAGCATACCAGCAGTCGTTGCCGGTTCCGTTGTCCACATAGCCGCCGTAGTCCATGGTCTTCTGTGCGGGCAGCTTAAGAATCTTCGTGGTGTTGTGGGCTATCGACCCTGTGATGGTCCAGTTGACGTCGTGGGTGCGAATGGGGTTCACCGTGAGGGTGAGCTCAAAACCACGGTTGCGCATGTCGCCGATGTTGCCGTAGTAGCCACGTGTACCCACCGACTCAGGCAGCGATATCCAGAAGAGCATGTCGCTTATCTTCTTGTTGTAGACGTCAAAGGAGCCGCTCACCAAGTTGTTCAGAATGCCGAATTCCACACCCACATTGAAGTTGGTCGTTGTCTCCCAGGTCAGGTCGGGGTTGCCGAGCAGAGCGAAGGAGGGCGACATCTGCGTGTCGCTGGCCTTCGAGAGCGTGTAGAGGTCGGTGTAATAATAGCTGCCCACGTTGTCGTTGCCTTGCTGACCGATGGAGAGCTTGAGCTTGAGATTGTTCACCCAGTCCACCTGGAACCAAGGCTCCTTGTGCATGGCCCATGCGGCGCCCACCGACCAGAAGTCGCCCCACCACTTGCCGTTTTTCTTGGCAAAACGGCTTGAGGCATCACGACGGTAGGATGCCGATGCAAAATATTTCTCCTGATAGTTGTAAAGGGCACGGCTGAAGAAACCTTCCACATTGTAGAGGGTGGTGTAGGAGCCGTTGTTTTCCACCTTGGCAAAGGCATTGAGCTCAAGGATAGAGGGCGAGAAGCCACCCGAACGGACACCGCTCAAATAGCGGGTCTTCGTGCGATAGTACTCATGGCCGACCATCACGTCGACATCATGCTGGCCGAAGAGCTTGTGAAAGTCGAGGGTCTGCACATTGTTCGTGCGCAAGGTGTTCGACTGCACCTTAGTCATGCGCCCGTTCACACTCACGGTCGGACCGTAGAGCATATTGGAGTAATAAGAATCGGTACCCTGCCCGAAGTTAGCATTGCTCGAGATGTTCATCTTCAGCCAGTCGGTGAAGGTGATGTCGGCCGTAAAGGTGCCATTGAACTGATTGTTCACTGAACGGTCCTGATTGTAGCGGTTGGCTCCGAGCGGGTTGCCCTGTGACGAGAAGGCACGCACGGGATTGTCGACATAGTTGGTGGCCGGCACACCGTAGTCGTACTGAGGATTACCGTAGTTGTCAGTACGGATAGTGGGATTACCGTTGGCGTCGAGCACTCGCACATAGATGGGATAGATGGGGGCCATCGACGAGGTGAAGTACATCAGGTTGGTTGAGTTAAACGAGGTATCCATGTTCGGGTTCGCGGTCATGTTGGAGTGGACAAAGCCCACGTTGGCACCCACCTTGAGCCACTTCTTGGCCTGATAGTCGGCTTTGATGCGGGCAGTGATGCGCTCATAACCAGAATACTCGATGACACCATCGTCCTTCAGATAGCCGGCACTGGCATAGAACGAGCTGCGCGTGTTGCCACCGCTCACGTTGACATTGTATTCCTGACGGAAGGAGTTCTTATAGGCCGCGTCAGTCCAGTTGTCGGGTGTGAGGTAATAGGTCTCGCCGTTTCTGGACTTATAGCTGCGGCCCAGCGTAGCCTTAGGATTGAGCTTGCCGTCGGTGCCAATGAGCAACTCATTGTCAGGCACGGTGTAGACATTGTAGCCCAACTGGCTCAGCATGTTGGTGTTGGCCATCTGGTTGGCAGCAGCCACCGACATACCCTCACCATAATAGTACTTATTATAGAGCATCCCATAGTAGGCCTCGTAGTAAGAACCGGCATCCTTGAACACGTCGTAGTCCTGCACAGCACGACTGTTGGAGCCCCACTTCATATCGACCGACACCTTGGCCTCCTGGCTGTTTCCCTTCTTGGTAGTGATGATAATGACGCCCGAGGCACCACGCGCACCGTAAAGGGCCGCACTGGCAGCGTCCTTGAGCACGGTGACACTCTCGATGTCCTCCTGGGGAATATTGCTCAGTGAGGCTGAGTAAGGAGCTCCATCTACAATGATGAGCGGTGTGGTACCCAACTCAAGCGAGGAGATACCACGAATGTTGATGCTGCCGTTACCGGCACCGGGAGCTCCCGAGCCACCACGAATCTGCAGGCCAGGCACCGTACTGGTCAAGGCATTGGCCACGTTGGTGGTGATATGTTTCGATAGTTCCTTCGAGTCGACCACTGAGGCGGATCCGGTGAAGGCGCTCTTCTTTTGGGTTCCGAAAGCCACAACCATGACATCCTGTAGCTGCTGGTTGTCGCTTTCCATGACAATTTTCATTTCCTTCGAAGCCTTAACCGTCTGGGGTTTCAGGCCAATATAGGAAATCTGCAATTTTGTGTTGGTCGACGGTACGTTCAGCGAAAAACGGCCTTCTGTATCGGTGACGGTACCCGTTTGGGTGCCTTCCACTTTGACAGAAGCGCCTACCACTGGTTCACCGTCTTCAGCCGTAACCACGAGACCGCGGACCGGCACCTGTGCTAATACCCCCCCCCCACGTACAGGAAGAGGCTCGCGATGAATAGGCAAAGTCTTTTCTCCATAAAAAACTCTTTCTTCTTTAATAACTAATCCAGTTTAACTTAACTCTCTCTCTTCTTGCGGCTTTCGGAGGCCGCACTCCCGGGAGCACATGCGCTCAGCAACACCCCAAAACTAACAAATCTCAAGCTTTATCTCTTTCTAAATAACTATTTAAATATTATTACGAGTGCAAAACTAAGTAAATAGAAGATAATTAACAAAGCTTTTGCGTTAAAATTAAGCCTCCTTAAGGGTAAACGGGCGATTAATTGATCTACATCAATCAAAAGACGGAAGACGAAAGCCATTTTAGGCAATTAAAGGGCTATTTAAACAACATTTGAAGACTATTAGAAAGGATTCAATATCATTTAGACTACAATTCACACCGGAAAGCATATAAAAAGTCAATGACACTACACCACGCTTTAGGGTATTGCCACAGATGACCACAGACGTTTCGCGAACAGCTCATTGGCTCCGAGTGCTATAGTGAGTATTGCCACGGAGGTTCACGGACGCTTCGCGGCCTTTTCATGGTTTAGATGAGAATGCAAGTGGATGAAGGGCTGCTATGTTCGGCGCATTGATGCTCGTGTACCCGTCCTTCGACTGAGAACTACTCTCAATCTACATCATCAAGGACAAGGTCGTGGTGATGCCCCGTGTCAATATCTGCGTAGTGTGGGACTACATCGCTATTCTATTTTATGCGCCGTAGGAGCAATTTTACGCGATAGCTATCTTCGTCATAGACAGGCTTGACACCAAAGGTGTGTGTGTTAGCGTGCCCTTTCAGCTGCAGTGCCCCGAGGAGCCACACGAGCACGAAGTGCGCATAAATCCTTCGGAGCTCTCCCACACGAACGCTTCGCTGAGGGCGGACATTCAAAAAGTCACTATAAAGTCAGGCTTGGCGGCGCGACTGCATCAATGAAAGGTTCCACTGCCGAGTGGCTTCCTGGAAGGAGCAAGCACCCTCGATGTAAGCGGCGTAGACCTCCTCTGCAGGGCGACCACGAAGAAACTGGCAGGCCCCACACAAGTCACAGTCGGCCTTGCAACGAAATTCCTCGGTGACGAAGAGCTCGCGTTCTTCACGGGTAGAATGTAGATAATCCGGCTCTTTCATCCGTGCTGCTTTCCTGCGAATCGCTCGCTGTAACGACGGTTCACCTCACTCAGCTCCAGCTTACCATCGATATAATCCTGGTAAATGCCTTCCACAGTTCCTCCACCGAGCCAACAGGAAGAGCAGTTCTCGCAGCCACCGGCTCCGCAGTCGAGGGAGCCATTGACAATACGCATGCGCTCCTCGCGTGTGGTATCCTTAATTAAAATACTCTTTTCCATAACTTTCTATTATCGTTTGTCCGGGCACAGCAATTCCCAACGCTAAGCTTCTTATCGCGACTCATAAAAAGGGTTGCGGCATGATGACCGGACCGTTCCGGTGTCGTTCGACTATCCTACTCACCACATCCCGAAGGAGATCGCCCACGGGAAGCTCTAAGGTGAACTTATTCGACACCTTGAACTTTGGCGTCACTATGGGCGCAAGCTGCCATAAATGTGCAAAGGGGTCGTAATAGCGCCGCGCCCCCACATCGAAACCGAACCGACCACTCCAAGCCGACAAGTAGCCACCATAGTTCGTGGCCTTCATGAAGGGGAAGGCAGCCATATAGACATAAGGATTGCGGTTATACCAAGTACCGTAGAGCGTGGCACTCAGATTGTCATTGAGATGCCAGGTGAGAGAGCCTCCCACACCATATTGGGTGATGACGCCCAGCGCACTGTAGCGGTTGACCGAACTCTCCAACCGGTAGTCCACTGCGCCACAGCGGGCCTGCATACCGAGAAGTGCCGATCGCACATTGAACATACCCGGAAGCTCTTCGCGTACACCCGCTCCATAGAAGCTCAGTGCCCCACTCTGCTCCATCACGCCACTGCGCTTCACGCCAATACCATCGGGCGCATCCAGCATCTGCTGTTCATGTCCGAGTTGCTGAATTACGGCATCCAGGCTGTCAGCCTTCGTCCACGGCTGTCGCCTCAAGTGGATAGCAGGGGCATGCACGACCTCGCCCCGAAACATTGCCAACGAGTCGGCAACCGCATCCAGCAGGCCTGCACCCGCTCCTTTGGGAGCAGCAGAGCGTTGCCGGACTGTCTCTGCCGACTTCGGTGTCACCGGAAGAGGAGACTTCGACTTCTCCTCATGCTGTGCCGACAGCGGCAATCCGCACACCAGTGCAAGGACACATACTGACAATATTCTTTTCAGGTTCATGGCGCAAAGATAACGAATTCCCACGATAAAGAACGTCCCCTCCCCCACTTTTCTTACGGTCACGCTGAGCCGGCCAGCAACTAAAAAGAAACAGGGCGGATGCCCGAGCCTTCTATAGCTCTGCATCCACCCCGGATGAATTCAGGTTATAAGTTCTGCTGACTTACTTCGCCTTGTTGGTCTGGGCATAACCCTCGTTCTGCGTGAGCTTCGGGTTACGCTGAATTTCGTTGAGCGATATCGGCCAGAGCAGGTCGCTCTGCTTGAAGGTAGCGCCCGAGCCATTGGTGGCACCCACAAGGTTGACGTAGGTCACCTCGCCACTGTGCAGCGTGTTGGAGATTACGGGGAACTTGCCTGTGCGCACACAGTCGTCCCAAATCTTGAACTCCAACGGGAACTCGCGCAGACGCTCGGTCCAGCAAGCCTCGATGAACTTCTCCTTCGACAGCTTCTGCAGCTCAGCCGTGAGGGTCTCCACCGACTGTCCCAAAGCACGGCTCTGCACCTGTGCCAGGTAGCCGGCAGCCTCAGCGTTCACACCCGTCGACTGGGCGATAGCCTCAGCAGCGTCGAGCAGCGTCTCAGCATAGCGGTAGATATTCCAGTCCTTGGTGCCACGGCCAGTATTCTCCATAGCCTCCTCGTCGAAGTAGTACCAGCAGCCAATCTGGTCGTAGTAGCTGGGGTTATCTTTCGTCAAGCCGGCAGCCACAGGCATGGTCCAGGTCTTACCATTGACGGGATTCGTGTAGGAGGTAGCGAAGAACTGCTTCTCCTTTCCACGGAGGTCATTCTCAGTGTAGACGTTCAGATAGCGTCCTACAGGACCACATACACGCTCGGTGATGGCATATTTGTCGAACACGCCGGTAGCCGAAGAGGTG
>ONMG01000166.1 GCA_900318855.1 uncultured Prevotella sp. | reverse complement strand
CCCTCGTTTGCATTACCTTTGTACCCAATAAATGATCAAAGTATATGATGAACATCTTTTCCGCAGTCATGGCGCTGTTCATAGCCCCGGTGCCTACCGAGCTCAACCTCATCGTGGGCACCTACACTGATGGTGGCAGCTATGGCGTCTATACTTACAAGTTCAACCAGCAGACGGGCGAAGCCAGCCCTCTCGACTCGTTGCACCTCAACAATCCCTCCTACCTCACCCCATCGGCCGACGGTCACTTCCTCTATGCCGTGAGCGAGATGCACAGTCCCAAAGCAGCACTCAACAGCATCCACCTGGACCGCTCCACAGGAAAGATGACACTCGTCAACACCCAGCTCACGGGAGGTGCCGACCCCTGCTACGTGGCTACCAATGGCAAGATAGCTCTCACGGCCAACTACACCGGGGGCAGCATGAGCGTGTTCCCCATCCGCAAGGATGGCTCCTTAGGGCCCCGCAGCCAGCGTTTCATGGGGCATACGGGCGGCCCTGACGCCGACCGTCAGAATACTCCTCACATCCACTGTGCGCGCTTCCTGGGCAAGAGCTATGTGCTGGCCACCGACTTTAGTGCCGACCAGATACTGCTCTTCCGTCACCAGGGCACCCAACTGACGCCGCTGGGTGTGGCCGGGAAAGCCGACAAGGACTCTGGTCCCCGCCACCTGGAGTTCTCACACGACGGGCGCGCGGTGTATCTGATGAGTGAGCTGTCGGGCAATGTGACGGTGTTCCGCAACAATAACGGTCGGCTCACTAAGCAGCAGGTCATCGCCTCCGACACGGTGGGAGCCCGCGGCGGTGCCGACATCCACCTCTCGCCCGACGGCCGCTTCCTCTACTCGAGCAACCGCCTGAAAGCCGACGGTATCGCTATCTTCAAGGTCGACGCCAAGGACGGCCGGCTCACCCGCGTGGGCTATCAGCCTACGGGCATCCATCCGCGCAACTTCAATATCACCCCCAACGGCAAGTTTCTGCTGGCCTCCTGCCGCGACAGCAATGTTATTCAGGTATTCCGCATCGACCCGCAGACGGGACTGCTCACCGACACCCATCAGGACATCCGACTGAGCAAACCGGTGTGCGTGAAATTCACCGCACGCTGAACGACCACTTAATCACATCACTAATGGAGAATCCTTATATCCATCAATATCCCGACCTGATGGCCGGGCGCCGCATCATGTATGTGCATGGCTTCATGTCATCGGCTCAGTCGGGCACGGTGAAGCTCATCCGCGAGATGCTGCCCGAGGCTGATGTCATCGCTTACGACCTGCCCCTGCACCCGGCCGAGGCCATGGCACTGCTCCACCAGAAATGCGAGGCCGACAAGCCCGACCTCATCATCGGCACCTCTATGGGAGGCATGTACACCGAGATGCTCTACGGCTACGACCGCATCTGCGTGAACCCGGCTTTCGAGATGGGCGCGACGATGCGGGAGCACGGCATGACAGGACATCAGACTTTCATGAACCCTCGCGCCGACGGCGTGCAGGACTTCATCGTGACAAAAGCACTCGTCAAGGAGTATCACGACATCACGCTGGAATGCTTCAAGGGCGTCACCCCGGAGGAGCAGCAGCGCGTCTACGGCTTGTTCGGCGACAACGACCCCGTGGTCCACACCTTCGACCTCTTCCGTGAGCACTATCCACAGGCCATCCGCTTCCATGGTGAGCACCGCATGGACGACAAGGTGTTTGCCGAGAGCGTCATCCCCGTGATACGCTGGATTAGCGACCGTCAGGAGCACCGTGAGCGACCTGTGGTGGTCATCGGCTATTCCACGCTGATGGACGCCTACCGGAAGCCGAAGGCCAGTCTGCACAAGGCTTTCACCTGGCTCATAGCCCACTACAACGTGCTCATCGCGGCACCTGCCCCCACTGACGACCCGGCTTTCCTGACCGCCACGCAGCAGTGGGTGGAACAGTACCTCAGCACACCGGCTTTCAACCGGGTGGTGTTTGTCAACCAACCGCAACTGCTATGTGCCGACTACCTCATCAGCACCCAGGAGGCACCCGAATTTATGGGCACCTGTATTGCATTCGGCTCGGACGAGTTCAAGACGTGGGAGGAGGTCATCACCTACTTTGAGCGTTTAGGCGGACAGTAGGACAACGCCCCACTCCATAGGCAACATCCCCGGCAGGTTCAGCATTGCTAAGCTCCTGCCGGGGATGTTGCCTATGGGGCGTGAGGCACCTATGCGGTTGCGGGTGCCACCTGACGCCGTGACAGCCGACGGTAGATGAAGTAGAAAGCCGGGAGAAGGAACACGTCGGCAGCACTCCAGGCCAGCGGGTCGCCATAGCAGACACCTAAGAAGCCAAAAGCCGGCACCACCCATAAGCTCACTGCCGAGCGCGCTATCATCTCCATCACGCCCGACATCATGGAGAGCGTGCTGTAACCCAGACCCTGGATGCTGTAACGGAAGATGGTGAGCAGACCTAACACCGGGTAGAACCAGTTGCACACGCGCATGAACAGGGCGGCATTGCGGATAACCTCGGTCTCGGAGGAATCGACAAAGAGCTCCATCATGTAGGTGGCCAGAGGCTGGATGAGCACAAAGGTGAGCAGGAAGTAGACCAGCATGATTTTAATGGCGGCCCCCACCCCGCGACGTATTCGCTGTGTGGCATGGGCACCGATATTCTGCCCGCAATAGGTGGCCATGGCAACACCGATGTTCTCGAAGACACACGTGAAGAGGTATTTCACGCGCATGGAGGCCGTGAAGGCGGCCACATAGAGCGTGCCCAAGGCATTGTTGGCACTCTGCAACATGATGATGCCGATACCGGTGATGCTGAACTGCAAGCCCATGGGGACACCGTTGGCGAGCAGCTCCCTCATGCGGCGCGCATCGCGGCGGCGCTCTTCTCCATGGGGAATGAGCAGCTGCATGCGCCGACGAATGAAGTCGGCACAGAGCACCATGCTGCAGGCCTGCGACAGCAGAGTGGCTACACCGGCGCCCTCGACGCCTAAGCCGAGGACGATGATGAGCAGGAAATCGAGCGCCACATTGACCACCGACGAGATGATGAGAAAAAAGAAGGGCTGCTTGGAGTTACCCAACGCCCGGATGAACCCGGCAAGGATATTGTAGCCCATGGTGAAGGGGATGGCTATGAAATTGAGCAGCAGAAATATCCAGGCGGGATGGAAGATCTCACGAGGAGTGCTCACCAAATGGAGGATGCGAGCACAGCAGATGCAGGTGACGACGGTCACCACAACGGCGATGACCAACGACAGCCGCAGCGCATTGCCCACATAGGAACGCATCAGCCGATAGTCCTTGGCTCCGAACGACTGGGCCACGGGAATGGCGAACCCCGCACAGGCTCCATTGCAGAAGCCCATGATGAGGAACATGATGCTCGACGAAGCTCCCACGGCAGCCAAGGCTTTCACACCGATGAAGCGACCCACAATGGCGGCGTCGATGACGAGATAGAGCTGCTGGAGAATATAACCCAAGATGAGGGGAAGTGCGAAACTTAGAATCTTGCGGGTGGGCGATCCCACCGTCATATCACTGATGTTACCCATTATTATACATTCATCTTCTTACCTTAGGAGGGGTGGTTCCAACCGGCTGCCGGCTCTGTCTCCAGACTGTGCGCCTGGAACAACACCTCCTGCTTGCTGCTGCAAAATTACATCTTTCCCGCTGACCGACAAAGCGAAACGCTCGGCTTTTCAGTTTTGCCCCCTCATCTCTTAACATAAGATAGATGCAATGGGGCCTACGGCCGATGACGAAGAGAAAAAAGCGGCCTTTCGCTTTCTCAATCCTCTCCTTTGCTGTAACTTTGCACCCGGATTGCAGACAACATAATGAAGCAGGCAGCACTCAGCATCGAACAACTCGCCATCGGCTACCGCCATAAGGTGGTGGCACGGGGCCTCAATGCCGAGCTCGGACATGGCAGCATGACCTGTCTCTTAGGAGCCAACGGCGTGGGCAAGTCGACGCTCCTGCGCACCTTGGCCGGCTTCCAGCCTCCCCTCGAGGGACACATCTATCTCGAGGGACACGATGTCCGCAGCATCAGCCGCCGTCAACGGGCGCGCCAGGTGGCCGTGGTGCTCACCCAGCGCGCCGACGCCACAGGACTCACCGTGGAAGAGCTGGTGGGACTCGGGCGCTCGCCCTACACTGGCTTTTGGGGCACCCTGGGCGATGCCGACCGCGACGTGGTGCAACGGGCTCTGCTGCTGACGGGCATCGGTGGGCTGGAGCACCGCAGAGCCGACAGCCTGAGCGACGGCTAGCAACAGAAGGTGATGATAGCCAAAGCTATAGCACAGCAGACACCTGTCATCCTGCTCGACGAACCGACATCATTCCTCGACTTCAACAGTCGCATAGAACTCCTGCTGCTGCTCAGCCGACTGGCCCACGAAGAACAGAAGACCATTCTCCTCTCCTCGCACGACGTACAGCTGGCCATGCAACTGGCCGACAGGCTCTGGCTCTTGTCGGACAGTCACCAGCTGACAGTCGGCACGCCGCGACAGCTGGCCGACAGTGGGGCACTCGGCACGATGCTCCAGCGCGACAACGTGGAGTTCAATCCTCACGACTTCACCTTGCGCGTGCACAATGTACCACAAGAACCCGGGAAAGGCCCAGAAAGAGTGTCAGAAGGGAAAGAATACTGACACTAAGCTCCGAATGTAATATTTTTTAAGTCAAAATGTTGCGGGTATGCCGCAAAATAACTACTTTTGCATTCCCCCACAAAAGTAAAGCAAAGAGGATATCGTTTCAATAATCAACATATGGACAAGATTGATAAGCTTGACAAAAAGATTCTGAGCATTCTCTCTAAGAATGCCCGTATTCCCTTCAAGGACGTGGCTGCTGAGTGCGGCGTTTCCCGTGCAGCCATCCACCAGCGTGTGCAGCATCTCATTGACAATGGTGTCATCACCGGAAGTGGATTCGACGTGAATCCCAAGAGCCTCGGCTATTCTACTTGTACCTACGTGGGCATCAATCTCGAGCGCGGCAGTATGTACCGCGATGTGGTGGAGCGCCTCATGGCTGTTCCCGAAATCATCGAGTGCCACTTCACCACCGGTCCCTACACCATGCTGCTGAAGCTCTACGCTCGCGACAACGAACAGCTCATGGACCTGCTCAACAACAAGCTGCAGAGCATTCCCGGCGTGGTCTCTACCGAGACCCTCATCTCGCTGGAACAGAGCATCAAGCGCGAGATACCCGTACCTATGGAGGTGGAAGACAAGAAGAAATGACCGACAACTTCAGCCTGGACAACAGCCTCGGCAGTTTCTATTCCTCATTCCCTGAGGGGCGTGAGGTGCCGATGATTGGCATCACGGCCAACTATGCGGAGGGGAACGCACAGCTGCGCGACCGCTACTACGAGCAGGTGGTGAGGGCCGGAGGCTGCCCCGTCATCCTGCCGCCCTCTGACAACCCCGACGTGCTCATCTCCACACTCAGCCACATCGACGGTCTGCTGCTCAGCGGCGGCGGTGACTACAACCCGCTTTGGGCCGGCGAAGAACCGTCGCCACGCCTGCACAGCATCAACAGTCACCGCGACAAACCGGAGCTCCTCCTCACGCGGCTGGCCTACAACCGGCAGCTGCCCATGCTGGGCATCTGCCGAGGCATTCAGACGCTGGCCATGGCGCTCGACGGTGAGGTGGAACAAGATATCTACATGCCACGGCAAGGGCGCACGGCATCCATCAAGCACTCACAGGACGGCGACCGTTCAGAGCCCACGCACACGGTGAGGATTGCAGAGGGCTCGGAACTGAGCCGGCTCTATGGCAACGGGCAGGCAACGACACTGGCCGTGAACTCTTTCCACCATCAAGCCGTGCGCAGTGGCGGCAAGCGACTGAAGGTCACGGCAACAGCACCCGACGGTGTCGTGGAAGCCATCGAGAGCGCCGAGCTGAAGTCGGTGATGGGCGTACAGTGGCACCCTGAATGGCTCGGCGACGAGGGTCTGCCGCTCTTCCGCTGGCTCGTGGCCCGCGCGGCCGAATACCACAGGGCCCGCCGGCTGCAGGAGCAGATGGTGACGCTCGACACCCACTGCGACACACCGATGTTCTTCCCGCAGGGAGTGGACTTCATGCAGCGCGACAGCCGCATACTCTACGACCTTCACAAGATGCACGACGGAGGCACGGGTGCCGTGACCATGGTGGCCTATCTGCCCCAGCCTAAGATGGGCGAGACGTTCTCGTCGAAAATCGACCTCGCAGGTATCCTCCGCCACAATCCACAGCTGGGCGAGCATTATCCGTCGTTGCTGTCATCACCGCCCTCCATCACACCGAAGCAGTATGCCGACCTCATCTTCGACAAGCTTGAGGACCTCGTGGCTCACAACGGCTCCTACGTGAGTATAGCACGCATACCGGCCGACCTCTACGAAGACCAGCGCAAAGGACGCAAGAGCATCATGCTCGGCATTGAGAATGGACTGGCTCTAGAGCACAAGCTGGCCAACGTGCGCCACTTCGCACAGCGCGGGGTGGTGTATATCACGCTCTGCCACAATGGCGACAACGACATCTGCGACAGCGCCCGCGGCTGCTCCACCCACAACGGGGTGAGCCAGTTCGGACAGCAGGTCATCAAAGAGATGAACCGCTGCGGACTGATGGTCGACCTGAGCCACGCGGCCGAAAAAAGCTTCTACGATGCCCTCGACATCAGCGACACGCCCATCGTGTGCAGTCACTCCAACTGTAGGGCGCTCTGCGACGTGCCACGCAACCTCACAGACGACCAGCTCCGTGTCCTGGCGGCACATGGCGGAGTGGCACAGATAACGCTCTACCACGGATTCCTGCGCCGCGACGGTGAAGCCACACTCTATGACGCCCTCGACCACATTGACCACGCCGTGAGCATCATGGGTATTGAACATGTGGGACTGGGCACCGACTTCGACGGCGACGGCACCGTACTGGGCTGCGCCGATGCCTCTGAACTCATCAACTTCACCATCGGCCTGATGCGCCGTCACTACAGCGACCACGACATCAGTCTCATCTGGGGCGGCAACTGGCTCAGGGTGATGCAGGAAGTGCAAAACCACCGTACAGAATGAAAACATCAATGAAGATAACGCTCACGCTGGCTGCCATCCTACTTGTGGGGGGCGGTCTGCTCACCTACCATAGGACGAAAGCGGCGGCCGACACAACGGACACCGACACGCTGGCAACACCGGCCGGACCGACTTTCAATGCCGACTCGGCCTTTGCCTTTGTCAAGGCACAGTGCGACTTCGGGCCACGCGACATGAACAGTACGGGCCACGAGGCCTGCCGCAAGTGGATAGTGGAGAAATTCAAGGCGTATGGCTGCAAGGTGACCGAGCAGAAGGCCGACCTCAAAGGCTATAACGGCACACTGCTCCACAGCACCAACATCATGGCCAGCTACAAGCCGGAAGCCACCACCCGACTGCTGCTCTGCGCACACTGGGACAGCCGTCCCTGGGCCGACAACGACCCCGACAGCACCAAGCACCGCACACCCATACTGGCAGCCAACGACGCGGCCAGCGGAGTGGCCGTGATGCTGGAGATAGCACGACTGCTGCAAAAGGACAGCACACTGAACATCGGAGTGGACTTTGTATGCTTCGATGCTGAGGACTGGGGAACACCACAATGGGCCTCGGTGCCCGACAGCGAGTCGAGCTGGGCTCTCGGAGCACAATACTTCGCTTCCAACCTGCCGCAGGGCTACGAGGCTCGCTACGGCATACTGCTTGACATGGTGGGCGGACAGGGTGCCAAGTTCTATCAGGAGGGCGTGTCGAAGAAATATGCGGCAGCCTACGTCGACCGCATCTGGCAGGCAGCACAGGCTGCGGGCTACGGCAGCTACTTCCCCATGCAGGACGGTGGCTTCATCACCGACGACCACGTGCCACTCAACGAGAAGGCAGGTATCCCGACGGTGGACATCATTCCCTACTACCCCGACTGCCGGCAGAGCTCCTTCGGACCGACATGGCACACGGTGAGCGATGACCTCGACCATATCGACCGCAACACGCTCAAGGCCGTGGGACAGACCATCGTGCAAGTGCTCTGGACGGAGCAATAAGGGTGAGCGCCATAATGCGGTCACACCAAATCACCCCTAAATACCTATAACAGTTTGATGTGCAAGAATAAGAGTTAAGGGAAATAGTCATGGAAAGGCTTTAGCTCCCCAATGGAGCTCTGAGGACACCCCATCACTTTAGAATCATAGCTCCATTGAGAGCGCAGAGCCTGCCCAGGACTATTTTCCTTCTTAATCCTTTCCCCCAGGAGTTCATCCCCATAGCTCCATTGGAAGCCCAGGGCCGACCCTGGACCATTTCCCTCGAAGATCGTGCAAATGCTATAGGTTGCCCCATGCGTGGTAGCCTCATCGATGCTGCTGTGGTCTGTTCCAGATGCGCACCCGCGCCTGCACCTCCATGTAAGGGGCTGAACTACCCTGGATGCGCGTGTAGGAGCTGCCGATGGAGGAACGGTCGAAATACTTGGTGAGCGTGGAGCGCAGCGTCAGGGCGATGTCCTGCGTAGGCTTCCACGTGGCGCTCACCACACCATGCCAACCACGGCCCTCGAAGACGGGGAAAAGAAAGCTGTAGAGCAGAGGTGGATCGGCACAGTAGACGCGGCTGTTGTAATCCTGGGTGTGGAAGAGACCAGCTAAGGCCTGCAGACGGAATCGACGGGGCTGCCAGTCGGCCATCATGGAGGTCATCCAACCGAAGCTGCGGGCGCGCTGGCTGCACTGGGCCACATCGGTCTGCCACCGCAGGCTCCACGCCTCACGCCCATAACCCACTTGCAAACGCCATCTGTGCTCGGCGCGGGGCTCCAGAGCGGTGTGCTCGGCATTGTCGCGCTGACGCCGGCGCATGCGCCACCGGAGGGCCATGCGCCACGAACCGAGGACGGCAGCTCCCTGCATGAACACATCCCACGACCGACTGGCCCAAGAGGCCTGGTAACGGGCCCAAGGGTGATAGGCGTAATCGGCATAGGCCGTGATATCGACATTGCGCCAAGGCGACCACTGCAGACCGGCGAACAGACCGCTCTCATTCTGGATGCGTCCGCCATCGCTGAAGCTGCGACTGAAAAGCGAATAGAAGCGATAGGAATAGAAGCGCTGAAGAAGAAAGAGCTGAAGATTCGACAGGGCTTGAAGGCTGACGCTATTGAGCGTGGCCACAGCATGACAGTCACCGGTGGCGGTCTCGCCGCTCACCGACAGCCGCCGGCTGGCATAGCCATAGTCGGCACTGACATTCCAGAAGCGGTCACCACGGGGATAATAGCGACGGAAAGCTTGCTCGGACGGGGCGAGGCGACGGGAGAGCGACACACCGAAGGCGGTGAGGCCGAGATGGAAACCGGAGGTATGCAACAGCACATGCCCACCGCCAGCGGTCTGACTGGTGTTGTGCTTCTTGTCCATCTCCGTGCGCGTGCGGTGATAGCCACCGCTGACAATAGCGCAGATGGAGGTGCTGTCGGCAGCCAGCGTGCCATCGAGACGCCGTCGCGAGATGAAGGCGGTGACATCGAGCCAAGGCAGTGGGCGCACAGTGGCGGCAGCTCCTTGCAGGTAACCGTCCTCGGAGCGCGAGCCATAACCACGCAAGCTGTTGGCGCCACGTCCGAGCGTGCTGAGCAGCATGAGCTTACCGAAGCCAAAGTCGTTGTTGAGCACCAGGCCCATACCGGTGCGCAACCGATAGCGACCCACCACAGCCTGCCGGAGCCATCCTATCTTGCGCACATCCACATAGCCCGTGAGGTAGTCGTAGCCCCGACGGTTGCGCCCCTCGAAGAAGGGCTCACCGGCATCCTGCGAGGCAGTGAGCCCCAGGCGCACACGGTCGGCATAGCCATAGGTCCACTTCAGCCAATGCTTATAGCGATAGCCAAGGAACCCCTTACGGTCGCCGTCGCGGGTGTAGAAGGGCACCTTGAGGTAGGCGGTGAAGTCGTTGCGGCCACCATGCAACAGGGCGGACGGACGGGGGAAGGGAGACTCGCGCTGAGGGGCTTCGAGGCGCACGAAGAAGGAGAGCAGATGACTTTGGACATAGTCGAGACCGGGAATGAGCAACAACTCATTGAGGCTGCGCAACGGACCGTACTGGTCGCGGTAGGCCAGAATGCTGCTTATCTGCTGGGCACTGAGGAAGGGCAGCTGGGCCAAATCACTGCGCGTGGCAGCATTGAGGTCGACAGGATGGGCATAGAGGTCGGAGAGCACCTCGTAGGTGTCTTCGAGACTGTTGTCCTCAACTTCATTGAAGGTAATGTAGGCATTGTAGTAGTTCACCCAGGGCTCGTCAGTTTGGGCACGCAGGGGTTGTGGGGCAGCGAGCATCAGGATGCCCACCACAACGACTGCCCACACCCGGCATTCACGGCACGGGCGGCAGCGCTCCTGGGAAAGGGGCTGAAGAGGTCTTTCCATGCAGTTCATGATAATGGTCACACAAAAGTAGCTTAAATCGGGATGCACTGCAAATAAATCCGCCACTTATTTTCGGTGGAACCGATAAAAAGTGCTACTTTTGCCGCTAAGATGAAACGTTTGCTATTATTGACTGCTTTCATGGCACAACTACTGACGCTCAGCGCCCAGAACATCAAGCCTGAGGACCAGGATGTCGACATGACAATGCCCACCTACGCACCGACGGTGAAGACCGGTAAGGTGAAGCTGGGCCGCGACAGCATTCAGTACCTGCAACTGAACAATATCTACGTCTATCCCAAGCCCATATTCCACAACGAACGCGACCGCATGGCCTACAACCGGCTGGTGTACAACGTGAAGAAGGTGCTGCCCATAGCGAAGGAGGTGAACCGCATCGTCCTTGAGACGTATGAGGTGCTTGAGACGCTGCCGAACAAGAAAGCCAAGGACGAACACATGAAGGTGGTGGAGAAGGAGATAAAGAAGGAGTACACGCCGCGCATGAAGAAGCTCACCTATCAGCAAGGAAAGCTGCTCATCAAACTGGTATACAGGGAGTGCAACTCCTCGTCCTATCAACTCATCCAGGCCTTCCTCGGTCCTGTGAAAGCAGGCTTCTACCAGGCTTTCGCATGGGTCTTCGGAGCCAGCCTCACCAAGAAATACGACCCCGAAGGCGTCGACCGGCTCACCGAGCGCGTAGTTCTTCAAGTGGAGAGCGGACAGCTCTGACAACGAGTAACACTTCTACTCACCCTATAACGGCACGATTATGAATCCACAACAACAAGAAAAGAAAATATCGGTGGTCATCAACACCTACAATGCAGAGCGCCATCTCAGTGAGGTGCTGGAGAACGTGAAGGACTTCGACGAGATTGTGGTGTGCGACATGGAGAGCACCGACTCTACGCGCGACATCGCCCTTCACTACGGTTGCCGCATCGTGACCTTCCCCAAGGGTAACCACTTGTATGTCGAACCAGCTCGCACATTTGCAATCCAGAGTGCAAGCTTTCCGTGGGTATTGGTGGTGGATGCTGACGAGATAGTGACGCCCGCCCTTCGTGATTATCTCTACCACCGCATCCTTGAGCCCGACTGTCCACAAGGACTTTATATACCGCGTCGCAACCGATTTATGAACATTCCCGAGAAAGGACAAGCTGCGGACTGGCAGTTGCGCTTCTTTGTCCGCGAAGGTACTACATGGCCACCTTATATCCATACATTTCCAAAGGTGAAGGGACGGGTAGAGCGTATCTCACAAATTGACGGCGTGGAGCTGCAGCATCTGGCTGAGAACTACATTGAGGAGGTGGCCGAAAAGCAGAACCGCTACAGCAGTGCCGAGCTGGTGAAGCGCAAGGACAAGCACTATGGCATGGGGGCTCTCATCAGCCGACCTCTCTGGTGGTTCTTCAGAAGCTACGTGCTGCAGGGCGACTGGCGCAACGGTGCTCCGGGCCTCATCCACAGCGTAATGACGGGCTACTACCAGTTCCTATTAGTGGCTAAGATTATAGAAAGCCGTCGGAACCCTCATAAAGACTGACTCTGCCAGCCCACTTCCATTGAGGGAAAGGGAAATAGGGGGACAAGAGAGCATATTCTGACGAACGGACTCTTCGACCCCTCGCCAAAACCATTACCTGACTTCGTCAATGCGTCACCATGAATCGAGAATAAGTTTTTGGAAAATAGTCAGCACCCCCTAAATCTGCTCACAATTATTTTAGAAAGCCCTGATGATATCGTCGTGGTAACAATAACGCTCTATCTGTGCTTTGGGCCATGTACCGAAGTTCACCAGAATGGCTATTGGAAACGATGT
>ONMG01000268.1 GCA_900318855.1 uncultured Prevotella sp. | reverse complement strand
TTGGGAGTTGATTATAACTTGGGTATTTGCTTGAGTTCAAAAGCTTTGGAACTCAAGGATAGCCTTGTTGACAGCCGAGGCCGTCTCTCGAAAACCGACAGACCCAAGGTGCGCAAACTCTTGGATGAGGCATGTGTCTTCATGGAGAGGGTCAGGCAGGGCGATGCCGGGCAGAAGCAGTTCAAATGGGCTAAGCCGCTCTATCTCATTTATTATGCCACTGGTCAGCGAGGCCGTGCTAAGGAAATTAAGGAATTAATGGAGGATTGAAATGAAAGTCAGGATAATCTTAAGACAAGTTGTTTTCTTATTGCTCTTTCTGCTGGCTCCTTTCACGCTGAGCGCTCAGAAGAAGGAGATAAGCCAAGCCAAGCAGTGGCTCAAGGCTGGCAACAATTTGGAGAATGCCGAACAGAGTATGCAGAAGTTGTTGAAGGACTCGTCGAATTGGGAAAATGAGAAGATTTGGTCATTGCTTTTCAACGCCGTCAAGAAGCAGTACGAGCAGGGCAATGAAAAATTGTATCTGAAACAGCAATACGACACAGCCAGTTTGTTTACTCTGAATAAGAAGATGTTCGAAATTCTGGAGCGTTTCGATTCTGTTGAGGCCCGACCTGACAAAAAGGGTAGGGTAGAGCTCAAGTACAGAAAGAAGCATGCCGACTTTTTGGTGCCTTTCCGCTCTAATCTATTCAGTGGAGGCTCCTACTTTGTCAACAAGCGCAATTATCCAGAGGCATATGTTATGTTCTCTACCTATCTGGATTGTGGAATGCAGCCCTTATTCACGGGCATTGATTTCATGAAGAAAGACTCTCTGAAAATTTATGAGGCTGCTTATTGGGCTGTGTTCTGTGGGTATAAGATGAAGAAACCCAAAGATGTATTCCGTTACATGGATTTGGCACTGAAGGACACGCTACATCGGCCATACACCCTTCAGTATCAGGCTGAGGCCTTTCTTATGCAGAATGACACTGTGAAATGGTTGTCTATATTGGAGAAGGGTTTCCGCAGCTATCCCCGTTTCGTGTACTTTTTCCCGCATTTAGCAGATTATTATTCTCACCATGGCCAGATGGCAAAGGCGCTTGACCTCTCGGAGAAAGCCCTTCAAGTCGATCCCACCAATCTCATCTATCAGTACGCCAAGGCGAATATCCTGCTCAATATGGGTAGTTATAAAGACTGCATATCGCTCTGCGACCATATCATCTCCAAGAATTCCTCAATGGCTGACGCCTACCTTACAGCGGGCCTTGCCTTCTTTAATCAGGCCGTAGAGCTCGATAAGAACATTCATCTTACGGCTAATCAGAAGTCGCAAATTCAGACGCTCTATCACCGTGCTCTTCCTTATCTTGACCATTACCGGAAAATGGCTCCCAACAGTAAGGATAAATGGAGCTTGCCTTTATATACTATTTATCTCAACCTGAATATGGGAAAGGAGTTTGACGAGATGAATACGATCATTAACAATGAGCAAAAGAAGTAGAACCAGCTTATAATAGTTGATTGAAGACAATGAACACAATAGAACCTACCTCTAAGGGATTTCTTTTTGGAGGCGAAATCCTTACACCCAATGAAATGCAGAAATCTGTGGGAGAGGCTATCACTTCCACCAACAATGACGTCGTTGTACTCTCTCCCACCGGTAGCGGCAAGACCTTGTCCTATTTGCTTCCCCTTGTTTCTGAACTTGATGCCAATGCTCCGGTAGTGCAGGCTATTGTCATTTTGCCAGGTCGGGAGTTGGCTCTTCAGTCGTCGCTTGTACTTCGGCAGTTGAGGACTTCACTCAAGAGTTGCGCTTGCTATGGCGGACGGTCAACAATGGATGAGCATAAAAAGTTGAAGACCATCAACCCTCAAATCATTTTCTCTACGCCAGGCCGACTGAACGATCATCTTGTCAAAGGCAACATCAAGACGGAGGCAGTACGCTTCGTTGTTATTGATGAGTTTGACAAGTGCCTTGAATTGGGATTCTGCGATGAGATGAAGCAGCTCATGCACCTTATGCCTGCTTCAGTGCGAAGAATACTTCTTTCTGCTACCGACCAGGAGCAAATTCCCTCATTCGTCAATATGCAGCACACGGTGAAGCTCAATTTCAATGGCGACGCCAGGACAGTGTCCGACAGAGTCTCGATTTATGAGGTGAGGAGTGCCGAGAAAGACAAGTTGTCTACGCTTCAGGCCTTGCTCCGCACATTAGGTTCCGAGAGCAGCATTGTCTTCGTTAATTATCGTGAGAGTGTGGAGCGTGTGGCCGAATACCTTTCTCAGCAAGGCTTTGTAGTTAGTGCTTTCCATGGGGGACTCGACCAGAAAGCGCGTGAAGCCGCCCTCTATCGGTTCTATAATCATTCCTCCAATGTTTTGGTGAGCACTGACCTAGCCTCACGCGGTCTCGATATTCCCGATATTTCCGATATCATTCATTATCATCTTCCCGAGAACGAGCAGTCCTTCATTCATCGTGTGGGACGTACTGCGCGTTGGAATGCCTCCGGGTGCAGTTATTTTATCCTTGGTCCAGGTGAGGAACTTCCCCCCTATGTCGTTTCTACGGGCGTCCATGCTCTAACCTTGAAAGCGGCTTCGAGTCTGCCTCCAATTCCTCATCCCCGTATGAGCACTATATATATAGGTAAAGGGAAAAAGGATAAGATAAGCAAGGGCGATATCGTAGGGTTCCTGTGTAAGCAAGGGGGATTGAGAGGTAGTGACATCGGTCAGATAGATGTCCTTGAGAGATGGAGCTATGTTGCCGTAGATTATTCCAAATTCAACCTTGTGCTCCAGCGTGTTCAGGGAGAGAAGATAAAAGGACTGAAAACGCGCTGTGAGGGGCTTCGGTGATGAGGATTCTAAAGTTGTAAGCAAATTCCCTGGAAATTATTTGCCAGTTCCGAATAAATAGCGTACATTCGCACTGTGAACAAGTAATATTGTGTAACAAAACAATTCGTCTATGAAGAAGTACAATTTTAATGCGGGACCTTCGATACTGCCCCGCGTGGTTATTGAGAACACAGCAAAGCAGATTCTTGACTTCAATGGTAGTGGTCTCTCGCTTATGGAAATCAGCCACCGGGCAAAGGACTTCCAGCCTGTTGTCGATGAGGCTGTGGCCTTGATAAAGGAACTCCTCGATATTCCAGAAGGTTATTCAGTTATCTTCCTCGGTGGTGGAGCTTCACTGCAATTCATGCAGATTCCTGCAAACTTCCTCATTCATAAGGCTGGCTACGTTAATTCCGGTACGTGGGCCAAGAAAGCTCAGAAGGAAGCCCGTCACTTTGGTGAAGTCGTTGAAGTAGCTTCTTCTGCCCCTGACAACTATGTTTATTATCCGGAAATCAAAGATGTGCCCTCCGACCTCGACTATCTGCACATCACGTCAAACAACACCATTTTTGGCACAGAGCTGCGCGAGGATCCCGATGTGCCCGTGCCATTGATTGCTGATATGTCGTCGGACATCATGAGTCGTCCCGTCGACGTGAGCAAGTACACGGCCATCTATGCCGGTGCTCAGAAGAACATGGCTATGGCTGGTGTGACCTGCATCATCCTGAAGAACGACATGCTGGGGAAGGCTCCCCGTGAGCTCCCCACTATGATGGATTACCGAACACATGTCGACAAAGGCTCCATGTTCAACACTCCACCAGTGGTGCCCATCTACTCCTTGCTCGAGACCATGCGCTGGGTGAAGGCCCAGGGCGGAGTCAAGGAGATGGATCACAGGGCTCACGAACGTGCGCGCATCGTCTATGATGAAATCGATCGCAACAAGCTCTTCTGTGGAACCGTGAAGGAGGATAGCCGATCACTGATGAACCTTTGTTTCGTCATGAGTGAAGAGTATAAGGATTTGGAGAAGCCGTTCCTCGACTTCGCTACAGAGCGTGGCATGGTAGGCATCAAGGGTCATCGTTCGGTAGGAGGATTCCGCGCCAGCTGCTACAATGCACAGCCGCTTGAAGGGGTCAATGCACTCGTTCAGTGCATGAAGGATTTCGAGGCTCAACATTAATTTTTAAGTATGAAGAGATTATTCTTTATCGGACTCTTGGCTTTCTCTGCTGTGGTTGCCTTCGCTCAGAAGAGCAGCCTCAGTGTTGAGGGTACTACATCCAAGTATATTGGCGACACGGTGCAGATTCTTACGCACGAGAATTTCAATACCCCTATAAAGGTCGTTGCTAAGAACAATAAGTTCAGTGCGCGTGTGCCTCTGAACAAAGTGGGCGATATGCTCATCACATGGCTTCCCAAGGCAAAGGATGCTCGTCCCGTGAGAGTTATCATCTTGGGAGTGCCTGGTGAGAAGGCTCAGGTCAGCTTCGAGAACTTTCGTCCGGATGGTGGCATGAACATCTACGTCACAGGCTCTAAGTTCTATAAGGAGTCCGACGTGATTGACCGCACTCTCGAGAAGATGACCGATGAGAAGCAGATTGCCGACTATGTGGTCAACTTCATCAAACAGCATCCTGGCAGTGACGCTCCCATGCGCTTTCTGCGTGATTTCAACTATGACGATGCTTTGCGGATGCAGGAGGCTTTCAGTCCCGAAGTGCGCAATGGCCGTATGAAGGACTATCTGGAGGATCACATGAGTATTCTGAAGAAGCGCCACGATGAGGAAGAGGCTGCTGCCAAAAAGCAGGCAGCCGGAATTGTTGCTCCCGACTTCACCCTTAATGACCTCAACGGAAAGCCGCTCTCGCTCTCGTCTCTGAAGGGTAAGTACGTAGTACTCGACTTTTGGGGCAGCTGGTGCATTTGGTGCATCCGTGGTATTCCAAAGATGAAGGAGTATTACAACAAGTACAAGGGAAAATTCGAAATCCTCAGTATCGACTGCAATGATACTGACCAGAAGTGGCGCGACGCAGTGAAGAAATATGAGCTGCCGTGGCTTCACGTCTATAATCCCCGTGATAGCAAGGTCCTCAGTGACTATGGCATCCAAGGCTTCCCCACAAAGATTCTTGTGGGTCCCGACGGGAAGATTGTGAAGACCATTGTGGGCGAGGATCCTGCATTCTACACTTTCCTCGACGATACATTCGGTAAGTAAATCTTAATCTGTCATCACATGAATATCGCTGAAGCAATGCGGAAACCCTTACTTCCCTATTCGGTAACGCTTATGAGAAGACTATTAGTATCGTTTCTGCTTACTCTTTTCGCTGTGGTTGCCTTTGCTCAAAAAGACAACTTCAGCGTTAAGGGTGTCACGGACCAGTATATCGGTGACACGGTGGTCATCGTGACGGAATCCAACGTAAGGCATCCCCTCAAGGTCGTCGCCAAGGACAACAAGTTCAGCGCGCGTCTCCATATAGACAAGGCGATGTATATGTTTGTCGTCTGGCCTTTGAAGAATCAGGGCTTTGTCCGGCAGGCCAGATTCGTCGCTGTACCTGGCGAGAAGGCCGAGGTCAGCTTCGAGAAGCCCGGTCCCGCGGGATTGAAGTTCTATGTGACCGGCTCTAAGTTCTATAAGGAGGTTGACGCTCTTGACCGCACCTTTGAGACGTTGAACGATGTGGGACAGCGCGCCGACTATCTGGTCAGCTACATGAAGCAGCACCCCGCCAGTGAGGCTCCTGTGGGAGTTATCCACCAGCTTGACTATGACGGGCTGATGCGTGTGGAGCAGGCTATGAGTCCCGAAGTACGAAATGGCCGCATGAAGGACTTGCTCGATGACTATATCGGTGGGGTGAAGAAGGAGCATGATGCTGAGATGGCTGCCGCTAAGAAGCAGGCTTCAGGTAAAGTTGCTCC
>ONMG01000185.1 GCA_900318855.1 uncultured Prevotella sp. | reverse complement strand
TAGTGCAAACGAGGGGAGTGACAAAGAAAAAGCTTGTCTTTTTATTTGTCATTCCCGAGTGCCGCCTATCTTCATGCGGAGCATAGAAGGTTGAGATACAAAGCCTCTACGTCAGTTTCAAGACGACATTCATGAGCTCTATGGCGACGATGCCGCAAAGTGTGAGCGCGAACCTCAACGGGTTCCGACAGATTGCCATCCGATACAGTGGCGACACCCTCACTGTGGAGTAGCTCAGCCTCGATGAATGAGTCGGCCGACTTCAGATGATTTTCGAGCCGATATGCCTGCGGTAGAGTTTCAAGTTGTTGTCCTCGAGCACTTGGTGAATGTGGCTCAGACGTTGAAGCTGTGATGTTGAGCTGTCGACGGTGTCGGTGTTGTCTTCCCGCATCTCTATCTTCCCCATACCCGTGACCGGCTTATACTCATTCCAGTAGACCGGTACTTCGTGTGACCTGCCGTCGCCTCCCACCACACTTACATAGGTGAGCCGCTTTCTGGCACTGTAGCCATGGGCATAGACTATGATGGTGGAATCGTCGCCTTCGCCTCCAATTTGTTTGGTCTTCAGTATGCAGTCGGTCACGCAGTTGGGTGCCTTGAAGTGATTCTGCCCCCAGAAGTTGGCCAGCGCCTCATGCTCCCAGAATGAGCTGTGCTGCGGCATGTCGCGCCCATAGATAGCTTCCAAAGGGCGTATCTGCTGATAGAGGGGTATGCACAGCAGCGGAGCCAGGGCAAAATAGATAGCCCGGAAGTAGCGCGAGTTAATCTCTTGGAAGTCCTTACAGGCCACGTCGTAGTCGAAGTGCTTGTACTGAGCAGGATTCATATCGAGGTCCAGCTCCTGCAAGTGGGTGGGCAGGATGGTGTTAATCATCTTATACTTGCTGAAGTCGAAGTCATCACCGTAACCGGTACTCTCGTCGCGGAGCAGTTTGAGCATGCTCTCCTGGGCCAACGGTGTGAAGAGCAGGGCAAACTCCTGGTTGCTGTTGCGGTTGCTGGTGTCGAAGATGACCTCAAACTCCTCATTGGTCATCATCGCGAAGTCGGCATTGCTAAGGTCGCGCGCCTTCTTGCGCAGCTCCCTTAGCTTCATCTTGAATTTCATCGACCCTTCGTGTCCGGCCAGTCCGCTCTGACGCCGATAGAAAATGAGGTTGGGGGCAGCCGTATTGCCGTAGATGATGCGGGTCATCTCGTAGTAGCCGGGGCAGGGAGCGGTGACCGTGGCTGTGAGCACCTGCGAGTGCTGCACGGCATGCCGCTTGCCGTCGGACCCGCGTTCGTAGGTGGTCCAGTAGATGGTCTTGGTGCCTGTGTAGGTCTGAGTGCCCATCTCCATCTTTCTGGTT
Organism: uncultured Prevotella sp.; assembly: GCA_900318855.1. Taxonomy (GTDB): domain Bacteria; phylum Bacteroidota; class Bacteroidia; order Bacteroidales; family Bacteroidaceae; genus Prevotella. The sequence continues at coordinate 1,655 of ONMG01000185.1, read as the reverse complement.
CTGCATATCACGAAGGGATTGCCATTGATGAGGCCGGAGTGGGAATAGATGACTGACCGTTCGTCGTTGAATGTTCCGTCCCAGCCATAGACATGCTGCAGGTCGGCCAGCCGCTGGGTGGTGAAATAGGGGTCGAACTCCAATGTAGGTACTGTCTGCGTCATCATGCGCGTGAGCACGTCCCAGTCGTAGAGGCGGTTGAGTGGCTCCATCTGTTTCCAGGCTTCGGCCTTCAGCCGTGCTGCCGTTCCCTCCTGGTCATCGCGTTCCTCTTTCAGTGTGTTCAGTCTTGGCATCACCCACTGTAATTGCAGCAACAGCACTGCACCCACTCCAACAAGGATGGCCACAAAGGCTTGTGTGGGCAGATTGCTGTATTCCATGATGGCGAGGGCACCCCCAACGCCGAAGACAACCCATAGCAGAATGCTCAGTGCGTTCCACTTGCGGATGCTCGACTTCAGCTCGCTGATGGAGTCTTCGAGTGAGTAGAGCTGGCGGCAGGTCGCCCGATTGGCTTCCACGTTTACCTTGGCCTCCTCGGCCAGTTTGGCAAAGGTGTTCTTGGCAACCTCGCGAAAGCGCCCTCGGAAGACGTTGACGTATTCGGTCAGCGGGTCATAGATGTCGGCAGCCATGGTCCTTCGGTATGTTTAGAAGAATTTCCCCCTTGCTGCTTCGTGTGTCTCAGCTGAAGCCGTGAAGGGTATACGGGTGGTGTAGCCTTGACGGGCAGCCACAATCATCTTGGTGGGCCAGGCAAAGATGTCGGTGTTCCACTGGGTGACACGGCTGTTGTACACGGTCCGTGCCGCTGTAATCTCGCGTTGCAGATAGTTGTTCTGCTGCATGGCGTCGGCAATGGCGTTGTGGGCTTTGAGCTCTGGATAAGCCTCTACCTGGGGGAACAGCCGTCCGAAGGCTGTGTTCACCTGGGCGTTGACTTCGCTACGGTTCTGCTCGTTGACGTTGCCGCCTCCGCGCAGTGCTGCCACTGCCTTCATCACGTCCTTGTCGAGGTCGATGGCGCGCTGCACCAGTCCCACCACGTTCTGGAGAATCTGCACGCGCTGTTCGAGATAGTTGTCTATATTTGATGCTTCGGCCTGGATGCGCTGCTCCAGCTGCTGGAAGTAGTTGCGGGCGGAGATTTTCATGAAGATGAATATCACTCCCGGGAGGATGCCCACAAGACAGCCTGCCACAGCAACGGCAAGGGGATTCTGAAGGGTGCTGCCAAAGAGCAGCACATAGAGCAGCACCAGCAGAGGCAGCGTCACCCACAGGGCAATCTCGAACAGTGTGGAGCCAAAGCCCACTACCACCGGTATCTGCTTGTCAATCACATGTACGTCGCGGCCCTCACTGTTCACGGGACCCTGCACTTCGTCTAATTGGTTTGCCATAGTCTTTCGTTCTGCAACACCTGGATTTTATTTCATGCCTTTTGGGACTGCATTTCCGCACAGCGCCCGTGCCGCAACGGCGGGTGCTCTCCTACCGTGTTGCTGTGAAGGGGGTATCTCCAACGATGCGGCAGGGCAAAAATACATATAAGTTCTGACATTTCCTAACCTTTGACCAGGATTTTTACCGACGATGGGTAAAGTCGCCCGTTGCTTTACGGTTTTCATCCTTCGGTCGTGGCCTTTTCC
>ONMG01000163.1 GCA_900318855.1 uncultured Prevotella sp. | reverse complement strand
GTAGCAGGCATAGGGTCGGCAGCAGCGCTTATCGCCCCCTACTCCTCCTTCGGCCGCATCGCGCAGAACCTGCTGCAGCCCGTCTGGATACTGGGCAACAATCTGCTTGCCGCGTTCTCCGAGCATCTCGACAACTATACCTTCCATCACACCGACCTTTGGCTGCGCTCGCTATCCACCTTCCTCATCGCACTGGCAACCTTCATCTTCATTGCTATCCTGGCTTGGCGCAATGGTCGCACCTATTGCAACACCGTGTGTCCCGTGGGCACCTTCTTAGGTTTCTTTTCCCGCTTCTCCTGGCTGAAAATACATTTTGACGCCGAGTCGTGCCACAACTGCGGCAAATGCTCAAGCCACTGCAAGGCTGCCTGTCTCGACTTCAAGACCCACACCGTTGACTACTCACGCTGTGTGGTCTGTGGCAATTGTCTGGAGCAATGTTCCTTCAGTGCCCTTACCTACGGACACATCAAGCACAGTAAAGCCGTGACACCGAAGCCTGCCCCGACACCAGCCACCGACGCCAATCAGCAGAGCACAACCAGTGAGATCGACAGCTCACGCCGCACCTTCCTTGTTGCAGCTGCCATGGCTACCACGACAGCTGCCATGGCCCAGAAGGACAAGAAGGTGGACGGTGGATTGGCAACCATCGAGAAGAAGGTGGCTCCACACCGCATCACTCCACTCACACCTCCCGGCTCATGGAGCGCCCGACACTTCGCCCAGCACTGCACCGCCTGCCAGCTCTGTGTAGCCGAATGTCCCAACGGTGTGCTGCGACCTTCCACCGACCTACAGCACCTCATGCAGCCCACGATGAGCTACGAGCGCGGCTACTGCCGTCCTGAGTGCAACCGCTGTTCACAGGTCTGTCCCACAGGGGCTATCAGGCCCATCACACTTGAGGAAAAGTCAAGTACGCAGATCGGTCATGCCGTATGGATAAAGCGCAACTGCGTAGTGGTGACCGACCACGTGAACTGCGGTAACTGTGCCCGCAACTGTCCCTCAGGAGCCATCACCATGGTGCCTCTCGTGAAGGATGATCCTAACTCACCGCTCGTTCCCGCTGTCAACGAAGCCCGCTGCATTGGATGCGGAGCCTGCGAATATGTGTGTCCATCCCGTCCTTTCTCGGCCATCCATGTGGAAGGGCACGAAGAACATAGAACCATCTGACTATACGATTATGACCAACAACATCAATAGAAGATCTTTCCTCAAAACGCTCACAGCCGGAACCGCAGCTACAGCGGCCGCACTTGTCGGTTGCAAACGCACCTCCGACAACGCCTCCGACGACTACACCCAACAGGTGGAACCGCCCAAAGGCAAGATGACCTACCGTCTGAATCCGTCGACACACGACCGCGTCTCACTGCTTGGCTACGGAATGATGCGCCTGCCCACCATCGGAGATTCCAAGAACAAAAAAGGTGACGCCCCCCTCGACCAGGAAATGATTGACAAGCTGGTGGACTATGCCATCGACCACGGTGTCAACTACTTCGACACGTCACCGGCCTACTGCCAGGGGCAGTCGGAGCGCGCCACGGGTCTGGCCCTCAAACGCCATCCACGCAAGGACTTCTTCATTGCCACCAAACTGAGCAATTTTGCCGAGGAGACATGGAGCCGCCAAGCCTCCATCGAAATGTATCACGAGTCGTTCCGCCAACTGCAAGTCGACCACATCGACTACTATCTGCTTCACGCCGTGGGCATGGGTGGATTCGAGCAGTTCAGAAAGCGTTATGTCGACAATGGCATTATCGACTTCCTCGTCGAGGAGCGCAAAGCCGGCCGCATCCGCAATCTCGGCTTCTCCTTCCATGGCGATGTAGAAGCCTTCAACTGGCTCATGCAGCACCATGACCAATACCACTGGAACTTCTGTCAGATAGAGCTCAACTACTTGGATTGGGACTATGCCAACGAAATCAATGACTCCAACACCGACGCGAGCATACTCTACGGCGAGCTGCAAAAACGCGGTATTCCCGCCGTCATCATGGAGCCTCTGCTCGGCGGACGCCTGGCCAATATCCCGCAGTTTCTCGCGGCACGCCTCAAACAACATGAGCCCGAACGCAGTATAGCCTCCTGGGCTTTCCGCTATGCCGGCAGTCACAAAGATGTGCTCACCGTGCTCAGTGGCATGACCTACATGGAGCATCTCAAGGACAACCTCATCAACTACTGTCCGCTCAAGCCGCTCACGGCCGACGATGAAAAAATGCTCTACGCCATGGCTAAGGAGATTTTCGGTCTCAATACCATCCCCTGCAACGACTGCAAATACTGCATGCCCTGCCCGTGGGGTGTCGATATTCCTGGCGTGTTTACTCACTACAACAAATGCATCAACGAAGGCACACTGCCCCACGACGAGCAAAACGAGGATTATGCACGCTATCGTCGCCAGTATCTCATTGGGCTCGACCGGGTGGTGCCGCGCGACCGCCAGCCAGACCATTGCATTGGCTGCGGGCACTGTCTGCCCCACTGCCCGCAGAGTATCCAGATACCTCAGGAGATGAACCGACTGACCGACTTTATAGACCATTTGAAACGTGGAGACCTTGTTAAAAAGACTGAGGCATGACGCCTGCTCACTCGTAGTGAGAGATGCTACAGGCAACATCACTACCTACTACAAGAAAGGTGTACGCGACCTCGAGGACCTGCTCGACCATCATCCAGAGCGCCTCCGTGAAGCCGATATTGCCGACAAGGTCATCGGTAAGGCGGCCGCTGGCATGGCGGTGTACGGCGGAGTGAGGCGTATTGCTGCCGAGGTGATGAGCAGCAAGGCATTACCGCTGCTGCACAAGGCGGGGGTCAGCTATCAATATGGTCGGTTGGTCGATCACATCATCATCCCTGATGGCGACAACCGGTGTCCGCTTGAGCAGATTGTGGCCCAATGCGACACACCGGCGGACGTCGTCAAGACTCTGCGCCACCACTTCCACTTCATGCAACAACAAAAGCAATCACATAACTCATAAACATCTAACAGCACTATGCAATACGAAAATGCTCTCTACCAGCTAAGTTTCCGCGATCAGCGTACATGGACCCAGGCTGTGCTCTTCACCATGGGTAACATTCTGCTGCCTCAACTATGCCATACCATACCGCAAGGTGGTCTCATCCTGCTGCCTATCTATTTCTTCACTCTCGTGGGAGCCTATATCTACGGTTGGCGCACAGGCCTGCTTATCGCCATAGCCTCGCCCCTGCTCAACCATCTGCTTTTCGGCATGCCGCCAGCCCCGATGCTACCCGTGCTGCTGCTCAAGTCTTCAGTGCTGGCTCTCATCGCCTCCATGGTAGCCCGTCGTTTCAAGCATGTCTCGCTCGTGCTGTTGCTCCAGGTCGTTGTTGGCTACCAGCTTGTCGGAGGCCTTGGCGAAGCGCTACTCCAAAACAGTTTGACTGCTCCTCTCCAGGACTGGCGCATCGGTTGGCCGGGACTGCTTTTGCAAGTGGTGGCTGGCTATGGATGCATCAAAGCATTGGTAAAAATACAGGATAAATAACCTCTTTGTGTGTGTTCCTCAGTTGGCAAGCGGGAGACTTGGATGGCCATAATAAGGCGACCAATGGGTACACTCTATAGAAGGTCAAGCATTATTTTGCTAAGCCTCAAAAAGCCAGATCGGCAACCATCAGAGACCCTATTGAGGGTGATATGCCTACGGTACAGAATCGCCAACAGCCAATGACTCCCGTCACCTCAGGGTTTATGGCCTCTTACCCCTGGACGAGACAGTCTCTCGCCCTGGGATAAGATTGGCCTTCATCCATAGCCGGTTTGAATCCTCACCCAGAGAGTTTCGCCAGTGTCGCTGGTATCCAACAAAACCAATATTAATCACCCTTTTAGCACTACAACACCCTTATATCAGTCTCCGGCTGTCGCTTCACAAGGAGAAGACCGGAAACTAAAAAATAAAGCTTTGCTGACTTCTATACTTGAGCTTTTATTGCTCGCGTCTATACACGTGTGGGCCACACGGAATAGGGCGCTGACCAGCTCACCTCCCAACCACTTAGGCTACTGCCATAGAGAGTAATATCAATGGCATCGCTACTGACTCCATCCTCATTATTTCAGACAACGATTTATCACCCGCTTTGCATAGCGGTAAATATCAACGATAGGATTTCAACCAATTAGGTTAGTGTCATACTCGGCACTAATCAAAAAAAAAGAGCCCTGCCATTGATTAAAGACAGAGCTCTTGATTTCTTCTAAGTAAGACAAACATTTAAATCGTCTTCTTCTCTTGAATACGGGCCTTCTTACCAGTGAGCTTACGAAGATAATACAGTTTGGCTCTACGAACCTTACCGCGCTTATTTACCTCGATACTCGCAATGTTAGGAGAATCCATGGGGAAGATACGCTCCACACCAACTGTTCCCGACATCTTACGGACAGTGAAACGCTTCTTATCACCGTGGCCGGAAATCTTGATTACCACACCACGATAAAGCTGGATACGCTCTTTTGTACCCTCGACAATTTTGTAAGCGACAGTAATCGTATCGCCTGACTTGAACTCAGGGAACTTATTGCCGGTTGCAAATGCTTCTTCAGCAACTTTAATTAAATCCATTTTTATTGTAATTAAATATTGTTTGTCGTCCCAACGCAACATGGCAAGCAACACATCTGCTACCAGCGGTTACGCCGAAAAGCGGTGCAAAGTTACTGCTTTTTATGCTAACCGACAAATATTTAGAGACATTTATTATCTTCATTTTGACGACATACGCATCTGTTACGGATTATAGGACCACAATATCTCACTACCGAGCTAAGTTTTTTTCGTCATGGTCAGAACTTAATCAATGTATTGTTGACCAATACATTATAAAATACAAGAGACATTTTTAGCGCAAGTATTTGAGTGTTGGCAGCAAGAAAATTGCTATTCAAATTTTGGTATTTCGAAATAAAGTATTACCTTTGCACTCGCAACAGACAAAATGTCAGTAACGGCGGGATAGCTCAGCTGGTTAGAGCGTCGGATTCATAATCCGGAGGTCGTGGGATCGTGGCCCACCCCCGCTACACTGATCGAGTAGGAGGTAAACACTAATCGCAGATGTTTATCTCCTGCTTTCGTGTTTAC
>ONMG01000162.1 GCA_900318855.1 uncultured Prevotella sp. | reverse complement strand
GCTAAAAGCTTTGCCCGAAATCTGAGAAAGCCCGTAGTCGACATTTTCCCAACCCCAGGAGGCCACGTCGGGCTTCACCAGGAGCGTGAAGGCGTGCTGTACGCAGTCGCCCAGCGCGAAGCCTACTATGCCTGCTATCGGCAGAGCTACCACGAGCACAAGATAGCGTGCCACGAGCTTCTCGGCAGCCGTGGCCGGGAGCAGGAGGTTGTTGATGCGCTCCTGACGGGAGCGATAGGCGCTGAAGATGAAGGTGCCCGACAACTCAAGATAGAAAAACAGGGCGACGCACAACATCGGGCCCACAACTTCGATGGCCGACTTCCGGGCCAGCACGAGCCAAATGAGTTGCAATAGCACCATGCAAGCCAGTGTGCCGGAGAATGTGGAGACGAGGGCCCGCTTGCTCAGAATGAGCTCCCAGCGGAGCACCTTGCTAAAACGTGGAAAACTGAAACTGTCTGACATATCTGTTGGTGTTTTGGACTACGTATTAAAGTGCATTGCTTTTGCTGGTGGCACTCTCCGGCTTAATCGCGCCCTTGCTGACGGCATTGAAGAGCAGCTCCAGATTCACCTGCGTCTGCTCGCCCTGACGATGGGACAGAATGGCCATGTTGCCTTGGAGCGATGGCTCGGCGTAGAGCACGTCCTCAGTGTCGTCCTGCGGCTGGATGAGCTTGAAGTCATATTTGTCGGCCAGCGCACCCATGTCGTCATCGAGCAGCACGCGGCTGCCGTCGATGATGCTCACGTGGTCGAGCAGTGTTTCTACATCGTGCACCTGATGTGTGGAGATGATGAGGGTGCGGCTGTCGTCCATATAGTTGGCCACCACCTTGCGGAAGAGGCTCCTCGAAGGGATGTCCAGTCCGTTGGTGGGCTCGTCCATCATCAGTAGTCGGGTGCCCGCGGCTATGGCGAAGCTCATGTAAACCTTCTTCTTCTGCCCCATGGAGAGCTCTTTCAGATTGGGCTCGGCCGGCATCTCGAAATCTCTCAGGCAGCGGGCTAAAAGGTCATCATTGAAAGTGGGGTAGAAAGCACGCATCTGAGCTGCAAACTGCCGGAAGCTCATCTGGGGCATGGCGTATTCCTCGGGCACGAGGAACAGCTGACTGAGCATGCTGGGACTGCGTCGGCGGCTCTCTTTGCCGTCGAAGGTCACGCTGCCCTCGCAAGGTGCAAGCAGACCCGCGATGAGATAGAGGAGGGTGGATTTACCCGTTCCGTTGCGGCCCAAAAGCCCGTGCACCTTGCCTTCGCCCAAGGTGAGGTTGAAGCCGCTGAACACTTGGTGCTTGCTTCCCTGATAGTGGAAACTGAGATTCTTTACTTCTATCATAGGTATATCTGTTATGTGATAGCTTCCTGTTATAGTGTAATACTCTAATAGTACACTGCAAAGGTAGTGCAAGGGTGCCATAGCTTCCAAACTTTTGCCGAAGAATTTCTAAGCTGAGGCTGCTATTTAACATTTCTAAAGGGATTAGTCCTCAAAGTTAACGTTTAGAAAGTTCTTCACCACTCGTTTCTTCGTCCACCATCCTTGTTCTTTTATTCGGTTAGCCCCTTGTTCGGCCGCACAGATAGCTCGCGCATGAGTTCATCCGGCAGTGGGAGAAGCAGTCCGGGCTCTGTGGGTTCGGGTTCGCCGGTCAGCGCATTTCACCAGCTCTCGCCTGGGGTCTGTGCATTTTACGGCATATGGCGGAGATAGCTACGGCATATGCCGTAATAGTCTACGCCATATGGCGTACTTATTTACGCCAAATGCCGTAAACAAGCGACACTTGGGGTCAGAGCAGTCGACGCTTATGGGTAAGAGGCTGAAATACAATGGGATATAAGATGCGAAAAAGGCAGGAAGCATCCCTCGTGCGGAAACTTCCTGCCAGTGAAACCGAAAGAATAAAATGGACTGCGGAATTCGGAGTCAAAGCTGTGATGCTCCCAGGAGATTGCAGTCCTTCAGTTCAGAGAAGAGCACCTTCACCCTGTCGGCCTCATGGGGATACTGGAAGCCTTCGTGCATTGAGGCGAGCATCTCATCGGCGAAGAGCTGCCGGGACCGGGCTATGCCCCCACCGATGATGATGGCTTCAGGGTCGTAGGTGTAGAGGATAGCCTGCAGGAGCTTGCCAAGGTGACGGCCCAGCGTGGTCCAGTGAGCCAGGGCCGTGGCGTCGCCGTGCATAGCCCGCTCGCTGTCGGCTTTGCCTGTGGTGTGCCATTGCTTGAAGAGCTGGCTGCTCGTGTAGGCTTCGTAGTTGCTGTCGAGATAGGGCAGACAGCCTATCTCGCCTGCTCCGGTGTTGGCTCCGCGGTAGAGGCTGCCATTCGTGATGATGCCCGCGCCCACTCCGGTGCCCAGCGTGATGCCCACGAGACTGGAGTAGTCGCGTCCCGCTCCAAAGTGCTTCTCGCCATTGACGAAACAGTTTACATCGTTGTCGACCCGGGTTTCCACCCCGAAGCGCTCCTCGAGCCGCTGCTTCAGGTGCACCTCCTTCCATGACGGCACATTCACCACATCGTAGACGATGCCTCGCGCGAAGTCGACCACCGACGGCACTGCCACTCCGATGCGCTCGGCGTGGCCGTCATCCACAGCCTCAATCAGGCGGAAGAACTGTTGCATCACTTCTTCCTCGGAGCCGTCGGCCCGACAAGGTTCCTCAACTTGAGTTTCAAAGCGCCCGTTGTTCACCCGTGCCACCCGGAGGTTGGTGCCTCCCATATCGATTGCTATACGTGACATATCTTTATGCTTCATTGATTGGATTCGGTATCAGAGCACCTGTTCGCCCGCCTTCATTTCCTTTTCTATTTTGTGGTCGCCCCAAAGGAGTACGGCTTTGAAGGGCACGTTAGTGTGGATGGTCACCTTGGGTTTCTCGTCCTTGGAGGAGCGTCGTGCCACCTTGAACGAAATGTTGCCGTCGGGGCCATAGGGATACTTGTCGATTCCGTAGCTGTCGAGCAGGTTGACGTCGATCGTGATGGTCTTCTGCTCGTAGTCGGCGCGGATGCCGAAGATGTACTCTATGAGCTCGGCGATGGGGGGCAGACCGGTCCATCCGACAAAGTCCTTGCGCGCCATGAAGCCGGGATTGGCCGACTCCGGTGCGTAGTATTCCCAGAATGTGCCCGTCTTCTTATAGACCTCGAACACGTTCCTATAGTCGTTGGTCACGATGTCCCAAGCCAGTTTGCGGTAGCCCTTGTTCACCAGTCCGTTCACTATCATGTAGTTGGTGCCGGGCCATACTCCTCCTTCCCAATAGCGGCCGTTGGCCTTGTATTTGGGGTTGCTGTAAACGAGCGAGGGTACGCGGTGGGGACGGTTGAACTTGGTGGTGTCGTCCAGATGTGCCACGAGCTTGTCGAGGCGGTCCTTAGACAGTACGTCAGTTTGTAGCGCCCAGTAGGCATAGATGCCCTGCGTGGTGCTGAGGCTGTCGTTCTCGTACTGGTCGTAGAGGAAGTTGTCCTTGTCGCTCCACATGTGGTCGTTGATGTACTTCGTGAGGTGTTTGATGTCGTCCTCAAAGGTCTCAATCTCTTGCCACCGTTCGAGATAGAATCCCATCTGCAACAGTATCTTGGCCACCATAATCTGCTGCAGGCATGCATCGAGCCATATCATATGGCCATTGGAATAGATGGTGTTGTAGCCTTGGGGCACTCGGGGCATGTTGTCCATGCCTGTGCCCCAGCCACTGCTCCAGTAGGTGCCGTTGCGCCAGGTTCGGTTCAGCTTCAGCCATTTATAGTAGGCTGCCAGCACGGGGAACACCTTGTTGAGGCGGTTGTCGTCGCCGAACTGTGTGTAGTAGAGCCATTCCGACCAGGGTAGCAGGTTGGGACCGGTGCTGGTGGGATCGTAGCGTCCGAAGCAGTCGGAGCCGTCGGCACGTATCTCCCGGCAGATGAATCCGTCGGGGTGCTGCTTGGCATAGAAGTTGTCGAGCGTCTGCTGGAAAGGGAAGAAGTTTTTGCCATAGCGGCAGAACATGGTGATGAACGAGTCGTCCCACATGAAGATGTTGCCGTTGTAGGCCGGTGCGATGTAGCTCGTCACGAAACCGGAGTCGTCGAGGGGTTGGCAGATGTTCTTGATGCCTATCTCCCAAGCTTTCCAGTACATACCGATTTCCTCGTTGTGGCCTTCCCAGTAGGGCGTGGGCAACACCTTGCGGGCCTGGGCGAAGGTGCCGGGCTGAGTGCGTTGCATCTTGGCCGTGCGGAAGGAATTCTCGGCCACGAGCGTCTCCATGACGTAGGTGTTCTTGTAGGGCAGCTTATAGAGTGGCGAGCCCGAGGGGATGAGGTTCTGCGCCTGGGCCGCAAGGGGGACAAGCAGCAGACCTGCAAACAGTGATTTCAGATTCTGCATAGTGTTGGGTTGTAAAGTCATTGTGGATGGAGCTTAAGGCTTTGCGCCTTACATCTTCAGGAGCTTTTTGATTTTCCAGCAGATGTCGGTGTTGTCCATGAAACCGGTGAAATGCTCGGAGCCCGGTCCGAAGGCGTAGACGGGCACCATGGTGCCGGAGTGGTTCTTGGTGGAGAAGCTGGCTTTCACGGTTCCTGTGTGGTAGTCGCCGCCGAGCACGGTGAGGCCTCCGGTCTCGTGGTCGGCAGTCACCACGACGAGTGTGTGTCCGTCGCGGGCAGCCCACTGCATCACCTTGCCGATGGTCTGGTCGAAGTCGAGTGTCTCCTTCATCAGCATGTCGAGTTGATTGAAGTGTCCGTAGTCATCGAGCTGCGATCCTTCAATCATCATGAAGAAGCCTTGTTTGTTCTGGCTCAGCAGGTCGAGTCCCTTGAGTGAGGCTCTGGCGAGCAGGTCGCCTCGCTGGTCGGGCTGCGGCGTGTTGACCTCGAAGGGCACACAGTAGACTTTGCCCGACTTCCAGTTCATCAGGTCGTCGACACTGCGTGAGATGTGGTAGCCTTTCTGCTGGAGCTCGCTGAAGATGTTGCGGCCGTCGGCTCTGTGCTCGAAGTACTTGGCTCCGCCGCCAAAGACGAAGTCGACCGGGCTCTGCGGGAAGAGTCCCACAAGGTCCTGTTCCTTGTCGCGGTCGATGTTATGGCTGATGAAGTCGCAGGGCGTGGCGTCCCAAAGTCGGCAGGTGACGGCAATGCCCGCACTCTTGCCGGCTGCGTGTGCATAGTCAACGAGCGATTTCAGTGGCTTGCCCGTGGCATCCACGCCCACGGCATGGTAGGCCGTCTTGAAGCCTGTGGCCAGCGAGGTGCCTCCAGAGCCGGAGTCGGTGATAAGCCGGTTGGTGGCGGGGGTCTTCGAGAGACCGGTGTACTGTGCGTTCTCGAGCCACAGTTTTCCGCGGTTGCAGGTCCAGGCGGCCTGGATGTGCATCAGACTCATGCCGTCGCCAATCATCAGGATGACGTTTCTCACCTGTCTGTTGCGCGGGGCCTTGATGCGCTCCACGGCGTAGGGTTTGTCCCAGGTGAATGTCTGCACGGGACCCTTGGCCTGTGCGTTGGCGCGGAGCCCAAAGGCGAGGCAGAGGAGGGGGAGGATGAATGTCTTAAGTTTCATTCGAAAATGTTTGTATAGTGAACAGCCGATAAAACGGCTATTCTGGTTTAACTTGTTTTTTTGACACAATAAAAGAAATAG
>ONMG01000204.1 GCA_900318855.1 uncultured Prevotella sp. | reverse complement strand
GGCTCCTTCATCTTCGCTGCCGACCTTATGCGCTTCATCTCTATTCCCTGTGAGATTTCTTTTGTCAAGCTCGCATCCTACGAGGGAACAGCCTCCACGGGTAAGATCAAGGAGATGATAGGCATCGGCCAGCCCATTACTGACCGGCATGTAATCATCGTGGAAGACATCGTGGACACGGGTTTCACCATGAGCCACATGCTTGACAGCCTGCGGCCGAAAGACCCAGCCTCACTGCAGGTCTGCACACTGCTTGCCAAGCCTGGAAGGCTGAAAGTACAAGTGCCCCTCACCTATGTTGCGATGGAAATACCCGACGACTTCATTGTCGGCTATGGACTCGACTACGACCAGCAAGGGCGCAACCTAAGAGATATTTACACAATCGTTGATTAGAAGTATAGAAAAGAAATGAAGAACATCGTAATCTTCGGTGCTCCCGGCTCGGGAAAAGGCACCCAAAGCGAGAAAATGATTGAGAAGTACGGCTTTGGCCACATCTCGACTGGAGACGTACTCAGAAATGAGATTAAGAACGGCACAGAACTCGGCAAGACGGCTAAGGGATACATCGACAACGGTCAGCTCATCCCCGACGACCTCATGGTGAGCATCCTTGCTCATGTGTACGACGGATTCGGCAAAGACCATAAAGGAGTCATCTTCGATGGCTTCCCCCGCACCATTCCGCAAGCAGAGGCATTGAAGAAAATGCTCGCAGAGCGCGGACACAAGGTGGCTGCGATGATAGAGCTCGACGTCCCAGAGGAGGAACTCAAGAAGCGCCTCTTGCTCCGTGGCAAAGAGAGCGGACGAAGCGATGACAACGAAGCCACCATCCAGAAGCGTCTCACTGTGTACCACAATCAGACAGCCCCGCTCATTGAGTGGTACGAAAAAGAAGGCATTCATTATCACATCAATGGCCTTGGCAATGTCGACAGCATCTTCGGCGACATCTGCAAGGTAATCGATAATCTTTAACAGTCCACAGCGGTTGGGTGGCAGGCTCTCTACGTGCGCCCACCGCTTTTCTTCAGTTTCTTGCACTAAACCACCGTTTCATAAGATACATCCTATCAGCCAATGGACTCCAACTTCGTAGACTATGTAAAGATTTACTGCCGTTCGGGAAAAGGTGGCAGGGGCTCCATGCACCTGCGCCACGTGAAGTATCAGCCCAATGGTGGCCCCGACGGAGGTGACGGAGGGCGTGGAGGCAGCATCTATCTGCGTGGCAACCACAATTACTGGACACTGCTCCACTTGAAATATCAGCGACATATCTTTGCCGAACATGGAGGCAACGGAGGGCGCGACAAATGTCATGGAACCGACGGTAAGGATGTGTTTATCGACGTACCCTGTGGCACTGTCTGCTACAATGCGGAGACCGGGAAATACATCTGTGACGTCACTTATGACGGACAAGAGGTGCTGCTACTCAAAGGAGGGCGCGGCGGACTTGGCAACTTCCAGTTCCGCACATCCACCAATCAGACTCCCCGTTACGCCCAACCGGGAGAGCCCATGGAGGAGATGACGGTGATATTGGAACTCAAGCTCTTAGCCGATGTCGGCCTGGTGGGCTTCCCTAATGCAGGGAAATCGACGCTGCTGTCTTCGCTCTCGAGTGCCAAGCCCAAGATAGCCAACTATCCCTTCACCACACTGGAACCTTCACTCGGAATTGTGGAATACCGCAACCGCCAGTCGTTCGTCATGGCCGATATTCCAGGAATCATCGAAGGGGCCAGCGAAGGCAAAGGACTGGGACTACGGTTCCTGCGACATATCGAGCGCAACTCACTGCTGCTCTTCATGATACCTTCAGACGCCGATGACATCCGCCATGAGTACGACGTGCTGTTAGGTGAGCTTCGCAACTTCAATCCCGAGATGCTCGACAAACACAGGGTACTGGCCATTACAAAATCCGACCTCATCGACGAGGAGCTCATGGCTCTGCTGCGCCCGACACTGCCCGACGATGTTCCTTGCGTGTTTATCTCTGCGGTAACCGGACAAGGGCTATCGGAACTAAAGGACATCCTCTGGAAGGAACTCAACAGCGAGAGCAACAAGTTGCAAGAGATTACTGCAGAGGACACTCTCGTGCACCGGGACAAGGATCTGGCAGAGTTGCCCGAGGAACTGAAAGAAGAACTGCCCGACAATGACATAGAAGAGGAAGACGGCAATCAGGACGACATTGAAGACCTCAACGACTTTGAATACATCGATGACGAATAGAAACGGCAAAGCATGACGGAGGGAAACAGTCACACACCACAGCTACTCTACTATGCACTCGGCGACGAGGTAACCGCATTCAGTACGACACGACACGGCGGCGTGGGGGAAGGCAACTATGCCAGCTTCAATATCAACACCTTCTGCGGCGACACCGAAACGGCGACAACAGCCAACAAGACTTTGCTCAGTAGCCAACTCCACATAGACGACAGGAATATCGTGATGCCTCATCAGACACATTCAACGGTCTGCATGCCCATCGACGAATCTTTCTTATCCATGCAGAATGACAGTCAGCGCTCGCTGCTTGACGGAGTTGACGCCTTGCTCACCAACACCCGTGGTCTGTGCATCGGGGTGTCTACGGCCGACTGTATTCCAATCCTCCTCTACGACGCTGTCCATCATGCCTCCGCAGCCATACATGCCGGTTGGCGGGGCACCGTACAACGAATAGCCGAGCGCGCTGTCGAAGCCATGCAGCAGCATTACGGCAGCCACCCCCGCGAGCTCAAGGCAGTTATAGGCCCCGGCATCTCACTTGAGGCCTTCGAAGTGGGCGATGAAGTCTATACCGCATTTTCCCAAGAAGGTTTCCACATGCCTGACATAGCCCGACGCTTCCCCCCAATGCACAAGTCTGAGGCGAAGAGCCCAAGCAAATGGCACATCGATTTGAAGCATTGCAACCGGCTCCAGCTTGAGACAGCAGGCCTCACGGCAGACAACATCCACGACGCGGGCATCTGCACCTATTACGAATATAACGACTTCTTCTCAGCCCGCCGGATGGGTACGCAGAGCGGCAGAATCTTTACAGCCATCCTCATCAGATGACAGAGGGCACTCCTGAATTCCACAAGGAGCATAATTTAGCACACAATGAATAGAACCCGACTAAGAACCATCATTACAGTATTTATAGTTGCTTCGGCGAGTGCATTCACGCCCGTGAAGAACCTGTTCACGGCTGCAGAGCAGCAACAAATCAGTATCGTCACCCCTGGTCTGTTCAGTCAATCGGACGCTTTCACTATCGACTTCAACCATCTGCCGCCCGGTGAGTACTCCTTTCCACTTCCTGTGGGAAAGGCCCAGCTCCGGCACGACAACATCCTGGCAATAACCACCAAGAAGGGTGATGCCATCAAGGCCATGTTTGATGGCACGGTGCGCCTCTCGCGTCGACAGGGCGACTACGGCAATGTGATAGTCATCCGCCACAAGAATGGACTGGAGACCATGTATGCCAACAATGCGGAAAACCTCGTCAACGTGGGACAGCATGTGGCAGCCGGGCAAACCATTGCTATAGTGGGTGATGATGGAAAACAAGCCGTATGCAACTTTGCTATCATGGTGAACGGTGGCAAGATTAACCCACACATCCTCCTCAACATGCGCAACCATCAATTGCGGCGGCAAACCCTCCTCTGTAAGAAAAACGGCAACACGGTCGACGTAACAGGCTCCAGCAAGACCAGCGAGAAAGAATCGGTCTCACTCGACCCCGAGGAGAATGAGGACCCGTTCCAGGACAATGCCACCTTCCGCCTCGACCTCGAGGCCATATCCGAAGAGCACTGGTCCTACCCGCTGCCAGGAAGCCATGTCATAAGTCCCTTCGGAGGACGACGGGGACACTCGGGAGTCGATATCAAGACCAAGCCCAATGATAACATCCTGGCAGCTTTCGACGGAGTAGTGACGCGCTCCGGCCCCTACTTCGGCTATGGCAATTGTATCGTCATCCGCCACGCTTTTGGCTTTGAAACCCTCTACAGCCACCAATCCAAGAATCTGGTTAAGGTAGGCCAACACGTCAAGGCAGGCCAGGTAATCGGCCTCACAGGGCGCACCGGCCGAGCCACAACAGAGCACCTGCACTTTGAGACCCATTTCAGAGGCCGCAACTTCAATCCCGAGCAGCTCTTCGACCACACGAAGAAATCGCTACAGGCTGCCACGCTCACCCTATCGAAGAACGGGCGCATACAATCAACCCGCCATCGATAGACGTACCCTTTCCACCGTGGCTCCCCCAACAACGCAGCCACATCCGATTGTCAACGAACAGTGCGTCCCCACTATCAGAGCGCCATAACTATATACGTACCATAACATCACAATGAAAGCATTAAAAGAACGTATCCTCAGAGACGGCAAATGCTATCCTGGTGGAATCCTGAAAGTCGACAAGTTCATCAATCACCAGATGGACCCCAACCTCATGAAGCAGATTGCCATTGAATTCATTCGCCGTTATGCCTCGACGGAAATCAACAAGATTATCACCATCGAAGCCAGCGGCATCGCCCCTGCTATCATGATGGGGTTCCTGCTCGACCTGCCCGTGGTCTTCGCCAAGAAGAAGAAACCATCGACCCTCGACAACATGCTCTCCACCACAGTCTTCTCATTCACCAAGCAACGGGAGTACCACGTCGTCATCTCGCGCGACTACCTCACACCTGCTGACAAAGTGCTCTTCATCGACGACTTCCTGGCTTACGGCAATGCAGCCAAAGGCATCATCGACCTCTGCCAGCAGGCAGGAGCCGAGCTGGTAGGCATGGGATTCATTATTGAGAAAGCCTTCCAGCATGGGCGCCAAGTGATAGAAAAAGCCGGCATCCGCTGTGAAAGTCTGGCCATCATCGACTCTCTCGACAACTGCACAATCAAAATCAGAGAATAATGGAATCAGAAAACCACAGCCAACTGGTCTACGGTCTGGAAGACCGTCCGCCCCTTCGTGAATCCCTCATTGCCGCGCTCCAACACCTGCTGGCCATCGTCGTGGCCATCATCACGCCTGCACTTATCATCAGTTCAGCCCTTCGCTTCGATGTCGAGACCACAGGCTTCTTAGTCTCAATGTCGCTCTTTGTCTCGGGCCTGTCCACTTTCGTTCAGTGCCACCGCTTCGGACCTATAGGAGCCGGCCTGCTTTGCATACAGGGCACCTCATTCAGCTTCATCAACCCCATTATTGCCGCCGGCATGCTGGGCATGGTAAATGGCAAGATGGACGTATCCCTCGGTCTGAGCTACATCTTCGGAGGCTGTCTGGTGGCCTCCTTAGTCGAGATGGCAGTAAGCCGACTGTTGCCCTATGCCCGCAAGGTGATAACACCACTTGTTGCAGGCATCGTGGTGACACTCATTGGCCTCTGCCTTATCAAAGTGGGCATCCAGGCTTGCGGCGGCGGACAGGCTGCTGTCGACAACGGCACCTTCGGCTCGCTCCCCAACCTCGGACTCGCTACGCTGGTACTGCTCAGCATCGTGGCTTTCAACCGGTCCACCAACAAGTTCCTGCGCATGGGCTCCATTGCTATCGGCATAGTGATAGGCTGCACCGTGGCCTACTTCACTGGGATGATGGACCTCAGCGGGCTCAACCTCTCCGAGCATATCAACCTGCCCATTCCGTTCAAGTACGGTCTGCGCTTCGACACGGGCACCATCATCGCGTTAGGCCTCATCTATCTCGTTACCTCCGTAGAGGCCTTCGGCGATATCACCGCCAACTCCCTCATCTCTGGACAGCCCGTTGAGGGGAAAGTATTTATGAAGCGGGCACAAGGCGGCATTCTCGCCGATGGCTTCAACTCCTTCCTTGCAGCCGTATTCAATAGTTTCCCCAACTCCATCTTTGCTCAAAACAACGGCATGATTCAGCTCACTGGTGTGGCGAGCCGCTATGTAGGCTACTACATTGCCGCCATCCTCTTCCTCTTGGGCCTCTTCCCCATCATCGGGCAAGGTTTCTCCTTGATTCCAAGCTGTGTCTTAGGTGGGGCCACTCTGCTCATGTTCGGCACTGTGGCAGCAGCAGGTATCCGCATCATCGCCTCTACTCCGCTCAACCGCAAGGCTATCTTGGTGATGGCCATCAGCTTCTCCTTGGGCATGAGTGTTGAGCTGGTACCCGGCATCCTTGACAAGATGCCAACCGTGGTGCACAGCATCTTTGCAAGCGGCATCACCACGGGCGGAATAGCGGCTATCCTGTCGAATGCCTTCATCAGAATCAAAGAAAACTGAGCTAACGGCATCCGCAAT
>ONMG01000152.1 GCA_900318855.1 uncultured Prevotella sp. | reverse complement strand
GGCTGCCTGAAGGCGGGCAGAGGAGTGTGAGGCTTCGTTCTTAATCAATCTCTATGTTTACAGACAATGACTTAAAACAGCTTGCCGCAAAGGGTATTACGGTGGAGCAGGCAGAACATCAACTGGATGAAATCCGCAATGGTTTTCCATTCCTTCGCATTGAGGCTCCGGCAGCAGTGGGCAGAGGCATCATGGCACCTACCGCAGAGCAGGCCGACGATGATGTGAAAGCGTGGCAAGAGTATGTGGCCGGGGACCATAAAGTGGTGAAGTTTGTGCCGGCATCAGGCGCAGCAAGCCGCATGTTCAAGAACATGTTCGCCTTCCTTAGTGCTTCCTATGAGGTGCCGACGACCGACTTTGAAAAGCAGTTTTTCTCAGGCATCCACCGCTTTGCTTTCGCGCCCACGCTCAATGACAAGTGCCGCGAGAATACGGGAAAGAGCATTGACGAGCTGATTGCTGACGGGCAGTATAAGGCGGTGGTGGCCAACATGCTGGAGAACGACGGTCTCAACTACGGCCAGCTGCCCAAAGGACTTCTGTTCTTCCACGCTTATCCCGGAGGCCCCCGAACTCCCATGGAGGAACATCTTGTGGAGGCTGCGCTCTATGCCAGAAGCGGTGACGAGGCACACGTGCATTTCACGGTCTCAGCCGACCATCTGCCCCTGTTCCGCCAAAAGCTCGAGGAGAAGCGGTCATACTATGAAAAGAAGTTAGGCGTGAAGTTCCACGTTGGCTTCTCGGTGCAGAAGCCCAGCACCGACACGCTGGCTGCCAATCCCGACAACACGCCGTTCCGCACCGATGATGGCAGCTTGCTTTTTCGGCCGGGTGGTCATGGCGCATTGATAGAGAATCTGAACGACATCGATGCCGACATCGTCTTTGTGAAGAACATTGATAATGTAGTGCCCGATCATCTCAAAGCCGATACGGTGCATTATAAGCAGGTGCTGGCCGGGGTGCTGGTGAAGATGCAGCAGCGGGCTTTCAGCTACCTCAGGCAGCTTGAGGAAGGCAACTACAATCACGAGCGCATTGAGGAAATCATACACTTTGTCCAGCGCGACCTCTGCTGCCGCTGTGCCGACATCAAGCATATGGAGGATGCAGAACTCGTGATTTATCTGAAGCGGAAACTCAACCGACCCATGCGGGTGTGCGGTGTGGTGCGCAATGTGGGCGAACCCGGTGGTGGTCCTTTCCTGGCTTATAATGCCGACGGCACGGTGAGTCCGCAGATACTGGAGTCGAGCCAAATTGACCAGCAGAACGAGGACTATGTCCGCATGTTCCGCGAGGGCACCCACTTCAATCCCGTCGACCTCGTCTGTGCCACCAAGGACTATAAGGGTCGTCACTTCCATCTGCCCGACTATGTCGACCGCTCCACGGGATTCATCAGCAACAAGAGCAAGAACGGACGCGAGCTGAAGGCGCTGGAGTTGCCCGGACTCTGGAATGGGGCCATGAGCGATTGGAACACCGTATTCGTTGAGGTGCCTCTGACGACTTTCAATCCGGTGAAGACTGTCAACGACCTGCTCCGCCCGCAGCATCAGAGCGAGGAATAGGGTAGAAGCTGGTTAAAGGAGTGAGCCCCCAAGTCAATCTCCGCATTGGAGATGGCTTGGGGGCTTTCTCGTTTCCCGCATTTGTGCGCCTATGGACTTGTGGGTTGCAGGGCATTGGCCCAAAGAGCGGGAGGGATTGTTGCCGGCCTTATTCGGTCAGAGCCGGGAAGCAAGTGAAGGCTTCGTCGTTGACTTCGAAATAGGGCATCAGTTCAATGTCGTTGTTTCCCTCAATGCGGTAGTGCAGGGGGCGTCCCTTGACGGGAACAAGTGCCGAGGCCGGGTTGCTGGCCGGAACCTTGAGTTGGAATTCTTCTTTGCCACTATGATTGACGGCAGCGAGCATTATTCCCGCATACATTAGTCCGTAGTGGTTGTTGCCAAAGCCAGGCTCGACCCCCGTGTACTTTGTGGCCGTGAGCGTTGCGGGCAGCACGAAGCTCACCTTGTCGCCCTTCTTCCAGAGACGCTTCAAAGTGAGGAAGGTTCCGGGCTTACCTTTGGCGTAGGGCTTGCCATTGACCCTCACCTCGACTTCGCTTGAGGCCCAGTAGGGCATGCGCACATGAAGTGCTGTGGGCTGTGGAGCCTCATTGGTCAGCACGCGGAGCACAACGCCTGTAGCATAGGGATAATCCGTCTGCATGGCTATCGACTGCCGGTAGTTGCCCACCTTGCAGTTGATGACCGAGGAGGCGAAGAGGTTGACCCACAGGCCGTCGTCGCTCACATTGTAGATATACTCGGGGAGCGACCCGAAGATGCGGGTGCCCTGGCCCTCACAGCAGGTGTTCATCATTTCGGCTTTCATCTTGTGGCCCGTGAGATGGGCAAAGTAGCGGATGCCCTGACTGCCGTTCTGGTTGGGGATGATGACATTGTAAATCGACTTCTCCATCTCGGCTACATACATCTCTTCGTCTGGGAAGAGTTTGTGGAAGCGCTCGCTGAGCCGCACCCAAAAAGCATTGCCGCAGAGTTCGCCGGTAGACTTGGTGAGCCAGTAGGACTTAGGCTCGTAGACAAACTCACCTTCTTCAATGGCCAGTGAGCCGCCGATGTGCTCCCAGTTGTCGCGGAACAGGTTGTAGCCCCCCTGCGCAGCATCCAAATAGCGTTTGTCGCCCGTGGCCATGTAGAGGTCCATATAGGGTTCCAGAGCCGTGACCAGATAGTTGTGGGGGCGGTCGTAGGGGAATTGGTAGATGGCTTCAGGCCGGTGTGCGGCCAAATCCTGCATCCAGTGGTTCAGTTGGAAGTAGCGCTGGGCGGTGTAGATGTCGTCGGGAGTGCCCACGGGGGTGAAAAAGGTGAGCGTTAGGGGCACCATGCCCTGGATGCCCTGCTTACAGCGCTTAAGCATCTCGGGAAGGAACGGCGAGTGGTTGAACCACCTGCTGAAGTCCTTGAGCAGTGAGAAGGCTTTGCGGTTGCCCCCATAGCCAGCCTCTATGAGCCCCTGTGTGACCCAAGAGCGGCAGTAGGCCCCCCGCTCGCCCTCGAACATCAGGTGCTTCGGGAAGGCCAGGAGATAGCCGTCGGGCTCCTTGCAACTGTCAATGAGATTGACGATGGCATTCATCTCATCGCGCAATGCGGGTACCGACTTCCACCGTAGGGTGTTGCCGGCGCCCATCAGGAAGCGGCCTGCCGAGGAGCCGGGCAGCTGGCGGAGCCACATGAAGTCGAACTTCGGATTGAAGGGAGCCACGGGCAGTCCGGCTTTGAGCTTGAAGTTGCGCACTATCTCCTCGTAGGTGAAGGAGTGGAGGAGGTAGCCGACGTTGTTGTCCATGACTCGCTCGAAGAGGCCTCCTTTGAGGGTGACTCCGCTCATGGGAACCCTGGCTTTGATGACGGCGGGATGCCACTGATTGGCGGGGATGACGTTGCCGGGGTTGTCGGTGACCACATACTCGCCGTCGGGCCTCAGCGGACGTGTCAGTCGGTTGGGGTCATAGGCCGGTGAAGGATTGGAGTCGGTCACCTTGCAGCCTTCTGCGACGTCCTTGCCGCCGGAGAACACCAGTATGCGCGTCAGTACGAGGCGCTGCATACGGAGGTGAGTAGCCGTGAAGCGCACGTAGCGGCCTTTGACTCTGACGCCCGAGAAGGTGGGCACTCTATGATGTGGGTCGGGAAATTCGTCGATGCCCGACTGATCCTCGTACATCTTATAGGTCTTGAAGTCGGCATCATCGGAGACGCTGATGCTGAACCGGGTGGGGAAGCCGAAGGATGCCTGGCCCCATACTTGTGATGGAGGGAGGATTTTGATCGCTTCGATGTCGATGCTGCGGCCCAGGTCGATTTGCACCCACCGGGTCTCGTTGTCGTTGGCAGCCATGGCTATGTAGGGAGGAAGGAAGTTGGTGGCTACCCGCTCCACGCCCATGTCGGCCTCGCTCACTTCAATAGAGTCAACATAAGTGATTTGTGCGTTCAATGCCGCCGGAATCTGACTGACGGCGAGTGCTGCGAGCAAGGCAGCGGCATGCAAAGGATGAGAAAAGGTTTTTGGCATAATGTTATGTTTGGTGTGATGCAATGAGATGACGGTGGGGGGTAGGGGTTGCTCTATGGCTGGGGCAATCCCCCATGAGCCCTGTCCTTGTTTTTCAAGATGAAGTCCTTCCACCCGCGGTAGTGGGCGTCGGTTTCGGGTTTGCCCATCTGCATGAAGTGGCAGTAGGCCGCTCCCAGAGCGTCGGTAGCATCCATGAAATGGGGCATCTCCTCGGGGCTGATGTGCAGCAGCCGCTGCAACATTCCGGCCACCTGCTCCTTGCTGGCCTGGCCCTGTCCGGTGATGGCCATCTTGATTTTCAGGGGCGCATATTCGTGGATGGGCACACCGTGGTGGATGGCTGCTGCTATGGCAACGCCCTGGGCACGTCCCAGTTTCAGCATCGACTGGATGTTCTTGCCGAAGAAGGGGGCCTCGATAGCCATTTCGTCGGGGAGATATTCGTCGATGATGCCCGTCACGCGTTCGAAGATGCGACCCAAACGAAGGTAGGGGTCGTGCATCTTTCGCAAGTCGATGACCCCCATGGCCACCATCTGCGCCTTGTTGCCGGTGGTTTTCAGTACGCCGTAGCCCATGAGGTTGGTGCCGGGGTCGATGCCGAGGATTATCTTTTCACTCTTTGCGGTGCTCATCGGTCGAGATAGGGGTTGGAGTCCAGTTCTTGTCCCATTGTGGTGCTCTCGCCATGACCGGGGAGGATGATGGTGGTGTCGGGCAGTTGGGAGATGGTGCGCAGACTCTGTATGATTTGGAACATGGAGCCGCCTTCCAAGTCGGTTCTGCCGATGGAGCCACGGAAGAGCGTATCGCCCGAGAAAGCCACTCCCTCCTCCTCGCAATAGAAGAAGACGCTTCCGGGTGTGTGTCCCGGAGTGGGGATGATGCGCAGCCGATGGGTGCCGAAGGTGATGGTGTCGGCGCTGTCGAGCCACTTCCCTACTGGGGGCATGTCGTAGTCGAGGCGCACACCGGCAATGGCCTCGGCCTGCTGGGGGAGCTTCCTGATGAGTTCCCCGTCGTCGGCGTGAACCTCAGGTTGCAATCCAAACTGTTCGTAGATGGTGTTGTTGCCGAAGTTGTGGTCGATGTGGCCATGGGTGGCAATGAGGTGACGTGGAGTGAGCTTATTGTCCCGTATGTAGTCCACGATGGCCCGGCGTTCCTCGGGATAGAAGGCACCGCAGTCGATGATGACGCACTCTGAGGTGGAGTCGCTCAGGACGTAGCAATTCTCTTCTATCATGTTGCATACGAAGCGTTCTGCATGCAGGTCACCTTCTGCCGGTTGCTTGAATTCAGTCATAGTCAAATGTAAGATTAAAGAGTCAGCACAACGATGTATTTCTCCCGGAACCATTCTTCCTTGAAGTAGTTGCTCACGGGCGTCACACTGACTCGGCAGCCGAACGGGCGCAACTCTTCAGCAAGGTCGCCACCCTTCAAGCATATCAGGGCGCTTCCTTTGTGAGCGTTCTTTTTTACGATGGAAGCCAGTCGCTCCAGAGGCATCACGGCCCGGCTCACGATGAAGTCGTATTGTCCTTTCTCCTCTTCGCCCCTGAGGTGCTCAGCCGTAACGTTCTTGAGTCCTATGGCCTGGGCCACTTCGCAGGCCACCCGAATCTTCTTTCCCGTGGCGTCGATGAGCTTGAAGCGGCATTCGGGCAGTGCGATGGCCAAAGGAATGCCCGGGAAGCCCCCTCCGGTGCCAAAGTCCAGAATCCGGCTGCCCGTGGGGAAGCTTATAGCCTTGGCTATGGATAGGGAGTGGAGTACATGGTGCTCGTAGAGCGAGCCGATGTCGCGACGTGAGATGACATTGATTTTCTCATTCCATTCGGTGTAGAGCGGCCCCAGCGCCTCCAGCTGCTTCTGCTGGAGCGGAGTGAGTGCGGGGAAATAATTCAAGATTTCTACCATCGTGGTGCTTTAAGATGATGCAAAGTTAATAAAAAAGCGCTAACCACTCGGCTGTAAATGACTTTTTTGTTAACTTTGCAATCAAAATC
>ONMG01000315.1 GCA_900318855.1 uncultured Prevotella sp. | reverse complement strand
GCACGAAGTGCGCAGAGTCCTTTGAAGCTCCAGCCACGGATTTTATCCACTGAGCCAAAGAAAACGCCGCTTTCCTTTGTCGTTCCCCTCATTTATGCTAACTTTGTGGCCGAAAAATCAGATATCGTTATGAATAAGAGTGAATTGATTGCAGCTGTTGCTGAACGTTGCGGCATCAGCAAGGCTAATGCAGCTAAGAATCTTGAGGCTGTGCTGGGTGTGATTGCCGACAATGTGTGCGAAGGCGATAACGAGGTAAATATTCCCGATTTCGGCCGGTTCTTTGTCAAGAGTGTGCCTGAGCGTCAAGGCATGAACCCGTTGACCAAGGAGAAGATGGTTATACCGGCTCACGACAAGGTGGTGTTCAAGCCATCGGCCAATCTGAGCATTTACTCGCGTAAGCACAATAAGTAGGCTGTCCTTCGAGTTTTTCTGTTGCGCCCTTATTCTGGCAGGATGGAATGAGCAGATGCTATTCCGTTTACGCCGGCAGGGTGTGGAATCCCACTGCTCTTCAACCAGGTATGTGAAGAGAAAGCTCTCTGTAATATTTAGGCAGGGAGCCTTACAGCTCTTCCTTGGCGGGCTGGTGATGGGATGCGGCGCACAGGACGACAACCGTCGTGCTGTGCTATGAAAGCAGCTAAAGATGTGGAGCCAGGCATTGAGCAATACGTCGATGCAGTGAAGTTGCAGGAGCACATTGACAGTTACGACAATTCCGGAGGTAAGTAACCAACGTACTAATAGTCTTGCTGACCTCTGAGCAAGTGATGCAGGGCTCACTCACTATATCCAAAGCTTAAGCATAAGTCCCTCATTAGAGGCTCAGCCCTCTTTTACTATCAACGAAACGGTTTACTTCTGCAAGCATAACCAAGCCCATGAGATTATTGAATCAACCCTTGCTTCTTAGTCTGCTCTTCACCGTCTTGTTGACGATGCCTCTGTCAGCAGACAACGAGGACCGCCAATGTATGGACCTTTGCGGACTATGGCGAGCCGCGCTTGACCCCAACCGGCAGCTGTCACCCACCAGTCGCCTGCCCATCACGGTATCGCTGCCAGGAACCACCGACACCAACGGCATTGGCTATGCACCCAGCGACACCACAGAGACCACTCGGCTCACCCGTCGCCATCACTTTGCGGGCCGCGTATGGTACAGCCGTGAGGTGGACATTCCCGTGTCGTGGCGAGACAAGATAGTCATGCTTACGCTGGAACGTACTAAGACTACTGCCATCTACGTAGACGGCCACTACTGCGGCGGCAGCAACAACATCGTTGCACCCCAAACCTTCGATCTTACCGTTGCGCTGCGGCCCGGACGCCACCAGCTCACCATCAGCGTAGACAATGCGGCCGGTCTGCCCTCCCAGCTCTACAGTGCATCACACCAGCTCTGCGAGGATACACAGACCAACTGGAATGGCATTATCGGAGCCATCCGGCTCAAGGCCATCAACCCTTGCCATTTCACCAGCATGCAACTACTGGGCAGCAATGGGACCACACGAACACTCGTACTGCAATGGACCGGGAAGCCCGCACGTCAGGTTCAACTGCGGCTTACCATCACAACTGCTGACCAAAAACAAACATTGCTCCGACTGACACCCTTGCACGGCAAAGCCCTCCAACGGCAGCACACATTGCACCTTCCTCTTGACCTCAGCCAACTGGCCGCATGGAGCGAATGGCAGCCCACCACCTATCGGCTGTGCGCAGAACTGACCGGCTGCGATGCCATAGAACAAACCTTCGGACTAACCAAATTCTCCGTACACGATGGTCACTTCACCGTCAATGGTCACCCCACTTTTCTGCGTGGCAAGCACGACGCCTGCGTCTTCCCGTTGACAGCCCACACGTCGATGGACAAATCGACGTGGACCCGGTATATGGACATCTGCAAGCAATACGGCATCAACCATATCCGTTTCCATTCCTGGTGCCCACCCGAAGCAGCCTTCGACGTGGCCGACTCTTTGGGACTCTACCTACAGCCAGAGCTGCCTTTCTGGGGCAACTTCGATAAGAACGACACCACGCTTATGCGCTACCTAATGGAAGCCGGTCGGCTGATTCTCAACAACTACGGCCACCACCCGTCGTTCCGCATGATGGCGCTGGGCAATGAGCTGTGGGGCGACATCCCCACAATGAAGGCCTTTGTCGACACCTTCCGCGTCATGGCTCCCGACAAGCTCTATACGTTTGGCAGTAACTACTACCTTGGCTACCACGGCATTGACAAAGGTATGGACTATGTCACCACCTGCCGGACAAGGGGCGAGGCATGGGGACAGTACCATACTAACACCCGGGCGTCGTTCTCCTACGCCGATGTCTGCCGCGGAGGCATTATCAACACCAGCCGTCCCTCCACGAATCTAAACTTCAATGAGGCCTGCGACACCGTATCGATTCCACTCATCGGTCATGAAACCGGACAGTATCAAACCTATCCCGACTATCGGGAGATAGCGAAGTACACGGGCGTGCTGGCACCTTACAACCTCCAAGTCTTCCGCAGCAGGCTGGAGCAGGCGGGCATGGGGCCACTGGCCGACGCCTTCCATCAGGCCAGTGGACAATGGAGCAAAGAACTCTATAAGGCCGATATCGAGATGAACCTCCGCACGCGCCATATGGCTGGCTTCCAATTGCTCGACCTTCAGGATTATCCGGGACAAGGTTCGGCTTATGTCGGTATGCTCGACGCTTTTATGGACAGCAAGCAGCTGACCACTCCTGCGGAATGGCGACAGTGGTGCAACAGCATCGTGCCACTGCTCGGGATGGACAGTCTCTGCTTTGCCAACAGCGACACACTGCGTGCCCATGTTCAGGTAGCCAATTATTCCGGTCAGACACTCAGCAATCTCGGCCTGTGGTGTGAACTTCGCGACGGCGACAGCGTCCTGGCTCAGACCCAATGCGGCAACGGCACCTATCGGGAAGGACTCACCAGTCAAGGGGACATCTGCTTGCCACTCAACATGATTAGCAATGCCAAGGCTCTCACACTGACCGTCACCTTTATCGACGACACCGGTTATCCGCAGCCCGGACTGGGCCACAACAGTTACAAGGTCTGGGTTTATCCGGCAAGCGTCAACAAGGTGGCCGCCGCAATTGGCCAGCGAAGACGAGGTGTGCTGGTGACGCATCACGTTGACAAGGCCCTGAAGGCAGCCTGGGAAGGCGGCACCGTCTTGCTGACCTCCGACAGTCTCTCAAATATTGGGCCTTTGTTCACCACCGATTATTGGAATTACCGCATGTTCAAGACCATCTGTGAGAAGAACCATAAAGAAGTGTCTCCGGGAACGCTTGGGCTGTACGTCGCCCATCCGCAACATCCTTTATTCAGCTGTTTTCCCACCGACAGCCACACGTCGTGGCAATGGTTCAGCGTGGTCAATGCCTCCTCACCAGTGGTCCTCGACGACCTCCCCACAGATTACCGTCCTATCATTCAGGTGATTGACAACGTGGAGCGTAACCACCGCCTTGGACTTGTGTTTGAGGCAAAGGTGGGCAAAGGAAAATTGCTGGTCTGCGCAGCCAATCTCGACCAGGCCATGTGCACGGTCGAGGGCCGTGCTTTCTGTCAGAGCCTGCTCAGCTACCTCCAGTCTGAAGCCTTCCAACCTGCAACAGCACTCAGCGCAACTGCTCTTCGGCATATACTTCAGGGAGCACGGAAGGGACCGCAACTAAAAAAGCTGGACAATATCTCACAATATTAGCTCACACAGCCGAACATGGCTGCGTTCGAAGCGGCCAAATGCCACTTGTCAAATGGTCAAATTTGACCTTTTGACTTGTGGCGTATTTAGAACGGATTTAGAGTTGGAAGCAGGATGAATTGTAGAGTACGCGTATTCCGTGCGCACGAATCCTCCGAACTCCAAGCACGGACTTTTTCTCTGAATCCTAAATAAGGGTGAATATAGTTCGGTGTTTGCTTGCTTGTGTCACCTATTCTTCATAACTTTGTGTTGACGTGTAATTACTGAATATAATAACTTTAGGTTGACTTACGGCCGCATGGAAAAACAGCGTCCGGGGCTGGCTGATACGTAAATCATTCAACATATAGAAGATGAAAAAGTTCATACTATTATTAGCTTGTTTGCTGATGGGGATTAAGAGTAATGCGCAGTTGGGTAACAATTGCTCAATCAGCGGACCGTTTGTGGTGCAGTCGTCGACCGTGGAGGTCAGAGGCGTCACCTATTCCACCACTGCCCTGTATGGCAACAACGGCACCATGCTCGTGGCTGTGCTCTACTACGATGCAGGCTTTGCGGTGAGTGTCGCTCCGGGCACACTTGCCATCGCACCGAATGCCATGCTCAAAGCAAGTAAGACACAGAACATATCCCATGTCTACCTGCCGTCAACCGTTATGACACTCTATCCGACTTCATTACTATGCAACTACTATAATGAGACTAACAGCTATGGTAACTGGGTGCAGACACAACCTCTCATTGACATTACCGACGATGTCGGCGTTGCAACAGCTGTCAGTGCTCCACCTGCAGAATCCGACAATCCGTTAGCCGTGGAGACGGAGCGCTATAATCTGCAAGGCCAAAAGCTCGATAAGCCCCAGCATGGCGTCAATATCGTCAGGATGTCGGACAATACGGCACACAAGACTATCGTCAGATAGTGAAGGGTTCTTCAGTGTCACGCGTATGCCGGAAGCCGGCTTCTGCAGGTCTGCAAGAAACGAATCGGCTTTGAACAAGGCTGACGAGGCTCCACAGGTTGTGAGTGGGGGCCGACTGATCGAAGCCATCGGAACTGTCGCTGTGGTCTTTGCCTTTTTATCAAGCCGATACGTGATAGTCCCGGGAATTCTTTGTAACTTTGCAAGAGGAAAAGATACTAATGCTATGAGTCGACTGATGAATTTGCTGCTCCTGCTCAGCCTTGTGCTTACTGCCGAAGGCCGTACCATCCTCTTCTGTCCCAATGGTGATGCCGACCGTACGGCAGAGGTCGTGCGGGCTCTACGCGGTGTAGGCTCGGGTGACCGTATCGTGTTTGAGCAGGGCATCTACCATTTCCATCCCGAGGCAGCCGAACAGCTGTGGCTCTATCCCTCGAACAACACCGGCGGCAGGAAACAGGTGGTCTTTGCCCTTCGTGGACTGAAGAACATAGTGGTCGACGGCCGCGGGTCGACATTCGTCTTCTATGGCCGTACTTTCCCCTTTGCCTTCCTCCACTGCCAGAATGTCAAGGTGAAGAATCTCACCGTCACTACACGCTATCCGTGGGCGGTCAACTTCGACGTAAAAGAGAAGGATGACAAAGGCTTCCGCGTGAGGTTGGGTCGCGAGACCGACTATCGCATAGACTCACGTGGCAATATAAGCTTTTTTCTTGGCGGAGACTCTCTTCAGAGCAAGGCCGGTCGTATTTCTCTTCACGCCCTCGATGGTTTCTGCGTCAACTACCTCATGACGCCCGACGCTGTGGGCAACAAGGATGAATTTCCCGCCCATTTCGTTGGGGTCAGAGCGACAGACTGTGGTAATCACGAGGTGCGCTTCAGTTACTACGGTGATACTCATCCCAAAAGTGGCGTGCTGCCTTACCGCGTGGGGCAGCCTGTGGTGCTCAATTTGGCCGAGAAGCGTCTTTCTGTTGCCTTGTTCTTTGACAGCTGCGAGCATGTGGAGGTCAGTCAACTGGCGGTGAATCGCTTTGGGGGTATGGCTTTCGTGGCCCAACGTTGTGGAGACGTCAGCTGTCGGCGGGTGAGGGTGATACCTGTCGGAGAGGAACCGGTGTCGGTGACAGCCGATATTTTTCAATGTATCAACTGCTATGGAAGAGTGAACATCGTTGAGTGCCAGGCCGGTTATTCGCTCGATGATGCGGTCAATGTGCATGGCGACTATCTCGTAGTGACCGCTGCTCACGGACACGAACTGCAGTTGCGAGCCATGCATCTGCAGCAAGAAAACTTCTTCCCCTACCGGCCTGGTGACCGGCTCGAATTCACAGAGCCCCATTCGCGCCGAGTCGTTGGCAGGGCCCGCGTGACGGAATTGCGCGCTGGCGATGGTAAAGATAACTATCGCTGTACACTGACCGTTGATACACTTGTCGACGGTATCGCCGAGGGCACGCTCGTGGAGAATGTGACACTCTGCCCTGATATCACTCTGAGCGGCAATGTCTTCACCCATTTCCCCGGTATCAGGCTCTCTGGCCGTGGCCGCATCAGATACGAGCATAACAAGGTGAGTAACAGCATGTCGGCCCTCGAGGCTTACGACCTGGCCGAGTACTGGTATGAGTCGGGACGTTTCTCTGACATTCTCATTCAGGGCAACCGCTTTGACGGTTGTAACGCAATGGGAGGGTCCGCGTTTCTCTCCTTTGGCGTGTCGGGGTGGGGGAGTGATGCGCCCAAGATTCATGGTCGTGTGGTGCTGCGCCGGAACATCTTTATCGGAGCACGGCAGAAGTATCAGGTGGAGGGGGTGGAATCTTTTACCGACGAGGACGCTCCCGCCACTGGCCACAGATAATATGGGCTGTCCTCTCCTCAACGTGGAAGGGATGGCAACGGTGTAAACTCTTTCCGCTCTAATGCTTTTCAGATAAGGGTTAGCCGATGAATAAGCCTTGAATCTTAGTCGTAAGGCATTGTCTAAGAGGTAGTCTTGTCGGTCTTTTGGTTGAGGGCCAATCGCTGATAGACGGAAGGCGTCATCCCCGTTACCTTCTTGAAGGCCGCGATGAAAGTCGACGAAGAGTTGAAGCCCAGATTCCGTCCTATGCCCATCAATGTGTATTTGTCGTATTCGGGTGATGTCAGCCTTCGGCATGCTTCTCTAATGCGGTATTCATTGAGCATACTCTTGAAGTTCATGCCGTAGGCCTCGTTGATAGCAAACGATACGTACTTGGTGTTTGACCCTACAGCGTCGGCCAATTGCTTCAAACTGAAGTCGGAGTTCGAAATCATACTTACGTCGCTCATCACGTTGCCAATTTTTCGCAGCAGCAGTGTAGTCTGTTCTTTCGAGATGATGCTGTTGTTTTTCTTCATAGTGCTGTCGGTCTGTTTCTCTGCCACAGCCTCGGCATACTGGTTGAGCAGTCGTTCCTGCTGTTGGCTCTCCTTCCTCAATCTTTCGTTCTTTTCCACGAGCAGCTGCTGTGCGGCATTCATTCTCTTCTTGCTTCTCACCATCATCACGATGAGCACAGTAAGCAGTACGGCGAGCATTACCACGAGGCAGATGATTACCGTCTGTGCTTGGTTGCGTGTAGTCAGACTCTCTATGGCCTGCTCGTTATACCGGTTCTCGGTGTTGAAGATAATGTTTTCCGCGTCTTTTATTTGGTTCCTGCCCATCAGCGTGTCAGTAAGGAGAAGGTAGCGCGTGTGCCATTCCTGTTGCCTCGCCGTGTCGCACTTCTGTTCGTAGGCTTGGGCGATTCCCTTGTAGATGTCGGCGAGGACAATGCTGAAGCCCTTTTCAACAGCCATGGACTGACATCTTTTGAAATTTACAATGGCAGAGTCGGGCTTTTTCCACCTAAGGTAAACCTCTGCTATAGCGCTTCTCTCCTCAATCTCGTAGTAGTCATCCAATTGGGCCTCTGCCGCATATCTGACAGCCTTTTCCATGAAGTCAACCGCCTGCGCGTAGTTCTTTTCAGCGCTCGCTATCAGTCCCTTCGACTGCAGCATGATGAAGTGCCGTTGCGTCGTTGGAACGACACCTTTGAGGTTTGTCAGCAACCTGAACATGCGTCTGGCATGTACTGCGTCGCCCTTGATGCTGTAAGCCCCCAACATGTTGCTCACCATGTTGAACTGCATTCTCTCATCATTCTGTGCGCAGGCAGCCTGATAAGCCTTCTGATAGTAATGGATTGCCCGGTCGATGTCGCCCATCTGCATGTAGATGTTGCCAAGGTTGCCCTGGCATACATTATATAAATAGGGGTTGCCGTGAATTTGTGCTTCCTTCAGTCCTTTTGTGAAGCATTCCAGTGACGAGGCTAACTGGCCATTGGCAAAATAGTATTTCCCTTTCGCGATGGCGTTGGCCACAGCCTGGTCTTTTACCTCTGCCTTGCGCGAACAGGAAGTCAAGGCAACGACAGCCACAAGCAATATGTACAGCCCTCTTTTCATGGATGCAAAAGTAATCATTATTTCCGGTGATTGGCTATAAATGTTTTGATTTCTTGAAATAGAAAGCCTAAAAAGGAATGCATTGCGCCTCTTTGCAGAATTATCTGTTAACTTTGTGGCAGATTGGTTAAATCATCAATATAATAATGACAATATGAAGTATTTTTACTCGGTAGTACTTATTTCTTTGTTACTGTATTCCCCTTTTACCCATGCTCAGTCGGGCATTATCTCCTCTGCACCCAAAGGCGAGACGCTGACCTTTGACCTTTCGACTACGCAGGTCTATCAGCAGCAAAAGCATGAATATAGTGGAATAAAATTCGACGTGATCAGTCAGCCCGACAGTGCACTTTATTATTTCCCCGATATCGTCACTGCCTTCGGTTTCGGCACCTATGTAAAAGGTAAAGTTGTGGGCGACACCATCTTCATTGCCACCGGACAGCAGGTCTACCATCAAGATGCTGTCTACAATTATGGTGAGCTGGACCTCTATGCAAAGCCATGTCGCAAGAACGGCTCTTCCGCTGAGGTCACCGATGAGACGTATATCAAGTTTGTGCGTCATGCTGACGGCAGTCTGACTACGATGGACGGAATGGGTGTAGCCTACACTGACCAGTACGGGGACTTGATGGGTTACAATATGAACTACTACATGCGTCCATTCAATTTGCAGAACGACAGCATTGTTCCTCCCACTGACGTGGCCGACCGTCAATATTGTTTGAGCTATACTGACTGGTTAGGCAATCCCATCTACCGACTGGTGAATCTCCGACAGACAGATTCCGCAATTTATTTGCAGGGAACCGCTCAGCAGTATGCACCCCAAAGCTGGATACGCGGCTCGTGGAAAGACTCGAAGGTGGCGTTCCCTTCGCGACAATACCAAGGTGTGGCCGAGCGGTCATTCCTTGACTTCTTCTATGCTGGATCTTCTGACGATTCTCAGTCACTCGGTTATAGGCTCGACTCGGCACTTGTGATGGACTACGATGCGGAAACAGGTATTTACAGCTCGCGACAGTCCATGCTTGAAATGGTGGGCAACAAAATACTTGTCAAGGCCTACGATGCTCCCACGTTGCGCCCCTATACGCCTCATGAAGCCACGCCTCAGGCACCTCAGATGCTTGACTATTCTGACTACAGCAGTAGTGGCTTCACTGTGATAAGGTTCAATATTGCCCCGGTGGATGTTGACGGCAACTACATCGACCCTCAGAATATCACATGGCGACTGATAAAGGACGGACAGCCTTACACCTTCACCACCGACAAGTTTGCTCATCTTGCTTCCGACACTCAGATCTTCAAATGGGGCTTCGACGACAGGGTAGATATCGTGTTTGAAGCCTGTGGCCTCTACAACATTTGGTTCTATGACTCTTGGAATACTCTTCAGGCCGAATGCACCTTTACTTATAAGGGGAGCAGTCACACCGCTCTAAGCAATGTGCTCAGAAACACTACTACGGGTGTACAGAATGTAGGAAGCGTCCAGAAGCGTGTGGCGAAGACCACCTTTGCGGACATCACCGGACGTAAAGCTACATCACAGACCAAGGGAATAGTAATCAAAAAGACAACCTACGAGGACGGCTCGGTCGACGTAGAGAAGGTTGTCCGTAAGTAGGATTCGTTAATATCAGAAGAATTGCTAAATCATAATGTATATGAGAAAATCTATCTTCTTTGCAGCGTTAATGCTGTATGCAGCCACTGTCTCGGCGCAGCGGTTCATGCCGGTTGTTAAGCGCAGTGCCGCTACCGACGACATTATTACCACGCTTCCTTCGACAGCTAAGGACAGCCTTTACCTTGAGGACACCTATATCATGTCGGGTGTCCGATTGCAACACTACACCTGGAGCGGGCATTTTCATCACCTTGCTTTTGATGCCGACCAAAAGACCATTTACATCAAGAATCTCTGTTCGGAGTACGTGTTCAACACCTATGTCAAGGGTACTATTGATGGCGACTCAATAGTTGTTCCCACCGGTCAGCATGTGTTTCATCAGGATGCCGGTGACGGAAAAGAGGAGGCCGACCTCTATCTGAAGGCCGTCCGTATCAACGACGACAGCACCGGTGTGGTGGTCGACAGTGAGACTGCCAACATTGTATTCTATGTCAGCAAGAATGGTGTGTTGCGTACGAAGGCTAACGTGGGCGCTGCTTATGTTGATCCTACCGGATATGTTCTTGCCAAGAACATATCTTATCAGTTCGAGCCCTTTGACTCACTCAGTGCTTTGGTCCAGCTTCCTGCTAAGGCCGACACCTTGGTCTACGACCTGAAATACAAAACCGAGACGGGTGAGCCTGAAGTGGGCACCAAGGCTGTCGTGGCTTTTGCTGGCAATGATGTCTATGTCAAGGGGCTCTCCCTCAATGTTCCTGGTTGGATTAAGGGCTCGCTGAAAGACGGACTCGTGGTTTTCCCGTCGCATCAATACCTTGGACGCTACAATCATGCTGCCGATTTGGAATCAGATTATGCTGTGTTCTTCAACGGTGCAAAGGATACGGGCGAGAGTGGTCTTTTCGGAGAAATCTATGCAACGGTAGATTCCGTTGCCTTTACTTACGATGCCGCCACGAAGTCGTTTTCTACGACTCAGTCGGTCACTGAGACGATCGGTACGGTCAATCCCTACTCTCACATGGTTGAGCCTTCGTTGACACCCTCGTCAGCAATCGGTTACGAACCGGCCGTGCCCGAGGCGCCGAGTATCCAGAACTTCAAGCGCATGGGCTTCAACTACTGGCTGAACATTACGGTTCCTTCGCTGGATGTCGACGGAAAACCTCTCAATACCGACAGTTTGTCGTACAGGCTTATCGTTGACGACAAGCCATTCACCTTCTCTAAGTCGGAGTACAATTGGATAGAATCTGATATGACAGAGCTCCCGTACAGTTATCTCGATTATCAAGGCTTAGGCTCTGATATCATGAATATGGGGGGTGACATGCGCCGCATCACCTTCTTTGCCAATCATAAGACGATAGCTATTGAAAGCATTTACCGGCTGAACGGGACTGTGAATGTCAGTAAGCGCTACGTCTACGATGTGGCCTCTAACAGCGGAGTTTTAACGGGCATTGGCAACGTCCAGGGAAACCCGGCTGTGGACGGTGTTGAATATGTTGACTTGCAGGGGCGTAAGGTGAGCACACCGCGGCATGGCGTCTTCGTAAAGATCGAGAAGCGCCAGGATGGTACCACGGTTACGTCAAAGTGCGTTGTGAAGTGAGACTTTGTGGCGGTGACGGCTGACGACTAACTGGCGCAGAGAGCGCCTTATAGTGCGCTACGAGACAAAACATTGCGGCTCAACTCACTTGGAATATGGTGGGTTGAGCCGTTGTCGTTGCTGGTAATGCCGGTCATGCCTTGCGGCTATGGTCGATGAATATTTAGGAACTATTCGGTCAATGCTTCTGCCACAGCCTTCTCTACTTCCTCCATATCCTGGTTGGGTTCATAGCGTGCCAGCACCTTTCCTTGTCGGTTGATGAGGAATTTGGTGAAGTTCCATTTGATGTCCGGGCTGTCTTTGTAGTTCTTGTCCCGCTTCTTGGCAAGCTTTTTCAATATCATAGCCTTTAAGCCTTTTCCGAATCCCGTGAAGCCCGATTGGCTTTTGAGCCAGGAGTACAGGGGCGTCTCACCCGCACCGTTGACTTCTACTTTGTCCATTTGTGGAAAACTAATCCCATATTTGCCCGTACAGAACGTATGGATTTGTCCGGACGTTCCTGGGGCTTGCTCATTGAATTGGTTGCATGGGAAATCGAGGATGACGAAGCCTTTGTCTTTGTATTTCTCGTAGATGCTTTCCAGTTGCTTATACTGAGGTGTAAAGCCACACTGTGTGGCCGTGTTGACAATGAGCATCACTTTTCCGCTGTCCTGTCGCAGCGGATAGTCGTTGCCTTCGTAATCCTTGACGGTGAATCTGTAGATGCTGGATTGTGCATGGACGGCAGAGGCAGTCATGACCATGAGGAGGAGCATAAGTTTTGAGAGAATCTTCATATTTTGTAGCTTTAATGATTAGAGTGTAAACATACATATTTTCTTGCACATTGGCAAAAACATAGGGGAATAAACAGTTGATACATAAAAAAGGAGCAGTGTGTCTGCTCCTTCTTGTGGTGACTCCGCTGGGATTCAAACCCGGAACCTTCTGATCCGTAGTCAGATGCTCTATTCAGTTGAGCTACGGAGCCAATCCCTTGCAATTCTACGAAAGTGACTCCGCTGGGATTCAAACCCGGAACCTTCTGATCCGTAGTCAGATGCTCTATTCAGTTGAGCTACGGAGCCTTTTTCGTAATGCGAGTGCAAAGGTAAGGCTTTTTCTTGGAACTGCCAAATATTTTCGGCCTTTATTTTTTTCTCTCTCTATTTGTTTCCTTTACTTTTACTTGGAAGGGAAGGGACACTGCTGTGGGAGAGCCTTATCAGGCTGTGGCTCTGCAGTTGTTGGCCTGTCATCCCTCTGGTTGTTGTGGAACGGTCGCGTGGTAGGCTCAGCCGATAATCCATTTATTACCCGGCAGGTAGGAAATGATCTTGGTGGCAATCGCACTGCACACGTAGGTAAGTAGGGCTATAGTAGGAATG
>ONMG01000160.1 GCA_900318855.1 uncultured Prevotella sp. | reverse complement strand
CAGAAGTGGCGCGATGCAGTGAAGAAGTATGAGTTGCCGTGGCTTCATGTTTATAATCCCCGCGACAGCAAGGTGCTCAGTGACTATGGCATTCAAGGCTTCCCCACGAAGATTCTCGTAGGTCCCGACGGAAAGATCGTGAAGACCATCGTGGGCGAGGATCCCGCGTTCTACACCTTCCTCGATGATACATTCGGAAAGTAATCCTAAACCTGTTATAACATGAAGATATTAGTAGCAACACAGAAACCTTTTGCTCCCGTTGCCGTAAAAGGCATCAGGGAGGTAGTTGAAGGAGCCGGCCATGAGCTGGTGCTCCTCGAGAAATATACAGAAAAGAGCGAGCTGCTCAGTGCTGTCAGCACAGCTGACGCGCTTATCGTTCGCTCGGATAAGATTGATAAGGAAGTCCTCGATGCAGCTTCTCAGCTTAAGATTGTGGTCCGTGCTGGAGCTGGCTACGACTCCATTGACACGGCTTATGCCAAGACTAAAGGCGTTGTCGTGGAGAATACTCCGGGTCAGAATTCCAATGCCGTGGCCGAGTTGGTCTTCGGACTCCTCGTCTATACGGTGCGCAACTTCTTCAATGGAAAGGCTGGCACAGAGCTGAAAGGCAAGAAGCTCGGTATCCTTGCTTTCGGCAATGTGGGACGCAATGTGGCCCGAATAGCTAAAGGCTTCGGAATGGAGGTCTTTGCCTTCGACGAGTTTGTTCCGGCTGAGCTTATTGAGGCAGCCGGCGTAAAGCCGGTTGGTTCACGCGATGAGCTCTTCAAGGAGTGCGATGTGGTGTCGCTCCATATTCCGGCCACCGACGAGACGCGTCAGAGCATCAACTACGAAGTGGTGAGCCAGATGAAACAGGGAGCCATTCTGGTCAATACCGCCCGGAAAGAAGTCATCGACGAGGCAGGACTGCTGAAAGTTCTCGCAGAGCGTACAGACCTCAGGTATGTCACCGACGTGAAGCCCGATGCCGATGCTGACTTTGCCAAGCTTGAAGGCCGCTATTTCGCAACACCGAAAAAGATGGGGGCTCAGACTGCCGAAGCCAATATCAACGCTGGTTTGGCCGCAGCCCACCAGATAAACGCCTTCTTCGCCGATGGCGATACGAAATTCCAGGTAAACAAATAAATTCCAGATTCCTGCACAAGAATCTGGAAGCAGGAAGCTGACAACGACAGGAGCCCGGGCGGTAATGTTCTCTCTGACAGAGGATGGAAACCGCCGGGACTCTTGACTGTTATTTTTATGTTCTCAGATTATTCTTAGCTGACAACTATCATTAACAACCTATTGGACTATGGCAACAGTGAAACCTTTCCGAGGTGTGCGCCCTCCGCGTAACCTTGTTGAGCGTATAGAGTCGCGTCCCTACGACGTGCTCAGTTCCGAAGAGGCCCGCCTTGAGGCCGACGGCAATGAGATGAGCCTCTATCATATTATCAAACCGGAAATCAATTTCGAACCCGGCACGAGTGAGTACGACCCTCGCGTCTATGAGAAAGCAGCCCAAGAGTTTGACCTCTTTCAAAAGAATGGATGGCTCAAGCAAGACGACAAAGAACAGTACTACATCTATGCCCAGACCATGAACGGCAAGACTCAGTATGGCATCGTGCTTTGTGCTGCCGTAACCGACTATCTGACGGGTGTCATCAAGCGACATGAGCTTACGCGCCGTGACAAGGAAGAGGACCGGATGAAGCATGTGCGTTGCTGCAATGCGAATATCGAGCCTGTGTTCTTCGCCTACCCCGACGATGATGTGCTCACCAGTCTGCTTCGCCGATATGCTTCTACAGAGCCAGAGTATGATTTTGTAGCACCCGGCGACGGTTTCCGTCATCAGTTGTGGACAGTGAGCGACGACGCAGATATTCGGACCATCACCGAGGAATTTGCGAAGATGCCGAGCCTCTATATCGCCGACGGTCATCACCGCTCGGCAGCTGCCGCGCTTGTGGGAGCAGAAAAGGCCCGTCAGCATCCTCATCAGACGGGGAAGGAAGAGTATAACTACTTCATGGCGGTCTGTTTTCCTGCTTCGCAGCTCACCATCCTTGATTACAATCGTGTGGTGAAGGACCTCAATGGTATGACCAGTGAGGAATTCTTAAGGAGGCTCGCCGAGAACTTCGTGGTGGAGCTTAAAGGCCCCGACTGCTATCGACCGCAACATTTGCATGAGTTCTCGCTCTATCTCGACGGACAGTGGTACAGTCTCACGGCTAAGCCTGGCACCTACGATGATAGCGACCCCATCGGCGTGCTTGATGTAGATATTTCCTCGCGCCTCATCTTAGGCGATTTGTTAGGTATCCACGACCTGCGTAGCGATAATCGCATCGACTTTGTGGGTGGTCTTCGTGGTCTTGAGGAGCTGAAGCGCAGAGTTGACAGCGGTGAGATGCGTTTGGCTCTGGCACTCTACCCCGTGACAATGAGGCAGATTATG
This sequence comes from uncultured Prevotella sp., assembly GCA_900318855.1. Lineage (GTDB taxonomy): Bacteria > Bacteroidota > Bacteroidia > Bacteroidales > Bacteroidaceae > Prevotella. The sequence goes on along the minus strand of ONMG01000160.1, from coordinate 1,325 downwards.
GATATTGCCGACAGCGGAAAGATTATGCCGCCAAAGGCCACATGGTTTGAGCCAAAACTGCGCAGCGGACTTGTCATTCACAAACTTGACGACTAATAATGGCGGGCAGAGATAATTATCTGACTGTCAGCTCACAAACCGTAGGCAAGGGATATTACTCCGAGAAGCGGAGCAAGTTCCTTGCCTTCTGCTGTCATGTCGAGACCGCAACTGAGGCCGATGAAGTGGTGAAGAGTTATCGGCGTGAATTTCATGATGCGCGCCACGTGTGCTATGCTTATCGGCTTGGTCCCGAGGGTGAAACCTTTAGGGCCAACGACGATGGAGAGCCCTCAGGCACTGCCGGAAAGCCCATTCTGGGGCAACTGGTCAGTCATGGGCTCTCTGATGTCATCGTCGTGGTGGTGCGCTATTATGGAGGCATTAATCTCGGTACGGGAGGACTCATTGTTGCGTATCGGACGGCTGCTTCGGAGGCGCTCGCCGACATCTCTACAGTCACGAAAACAGTAGAGGGACAGGTGACGTTTGATTTCACCTATCCCATGATGAACGGTGTCATGCGGGTAGTTAAGGAGATGCAGGCCCGCATTGTAGACCGACGCTTCGAGACCGACTGCTCCATCACTCTTGCTGTACCCAAGAGCCGTACCGAGGAATTGCGTCGACGGCTCGCGGAACTAAGCTTCAGTTGACCTTGGCTCAGATTTCTTCTTCCGTCAATACGATGTTGTAAGCCAGTACACATGCTATGGTGACTCCGCCTGCCCATAGCAGCAGGAGAGTATCGTAGTTGTGACTGAGCATGCAGAACTGTCTTACTACAGAATGGAAGATGGTGGGTAGCGTCACCTCGACCTCCTTGATGTTGACACTCACCAGAAGCCAGACGATGCCAGCCAGCCAGCAGAGACTGGTCCATATCCTTCCAATGAGCTGTCCGCTCTCGTGGGGGATGCGCGTAAGAGTGGCTTGCGTGAAGCCTTTGTCGGCGATGCTCACGGGATGATGGGCGAAGAAGCTGTCCACCAGTTCCTCTTCGGGTGTCTTTATTAAATCCTTATTCTCTTTCATATCCGTTCTTTCTTAACCATTCGGCAAGTTTTTTTTTTCTTCTTTAGAGTTGTGACTTCACGGTGCCTTCGTTCAGTCCTGTGATGTTGGCTATATGTTCGATGCTTTCGCCCTCCATCAGTTGCAGGGTGACGCAGAGTCGTTCCGAGGCGTTGAGCACTGCTAAGGCCTCCTTCAGGTCTATTAGCAGTCCTGCTTCCGGTGCTGCTTCTGCCCGGGCTCTTGTCTGGGGCGAGGTGAGGTCTTCGGTG
>ONMG01000151.1 GCA_900318855.1 uncultured Prevotella sp. | reverse complement strand
GCCCCAGCCCTGTCGGTAATGGCCTACCATGCCACCCACATAGATGGTGTCGCCCTTCCGTTCAATCTTCTGTCCTTCGTGGCTCATGCGGCCACACGCGCTGACGATCAGGACGGCAAGCAGTGGTAGTATCGTCGTTTTCATAGTGCCGCCTCCTTGCTAAAGAGATGCATAACCTTGGATTTCTTTATCATCTTACCCTTACTCAGTATGCCCACGAAGCGGCCGTGCTCGGTGAAGAGCGGTGCCCCCTCGCCGCTAAGCAGCGGTGAGATGCGGACAGAGTCTTTTCGCGATGGCAGAGGAATAAGGGTGGGGTGGAGCCATACGTTGGCAAAAGCCGGCTCATTGATACCGGGATAGCATACCGTGAGCGCCTTACCAGAAAAAAGGGTGGTCCAGGGCAGCGGCTTCACCGCACTCATGCCTATGGGCAGGGTGTGGCTTTCGTTCTGAAGCAGTCGTAGCTGCCCCCGCTCTGAAGAGGCAACCAGCGTGGCGTGGTCGCTGTCGGGTTTGTCCTTCCAGTTATAATAATATAAGGTGTAGGCAGAGTGGGGGGTTAACTTCAGGGGAGTCTTGCCGTTCCAGGTGTCGAGTACCTTTTTCAGGGCCTGAGCCGATTTGTAACGGGCATCGATTTTGGCTGAATACTCGGCTACGCTGCCGAAGCCTTCGTCCTGAACGCCATGAGAGTGCAGGAAATAGTGAATCTCGTTGCTTTGGAGGTGCAATTTGCGCAACCGGCCCTCCAGCCGGTTCTTCTCCATGATAAGCAGGCTGGTGGCCGTCCGGACGTCGGGTGCACAAGAGTCGGGAACAGATGTGACCAAGCGGCCGTTACAGGATGGAACAAGTGCCCAGTGGTCGAGCCAGCTCCCTACGCTGTAGCTCAGTGAGCGTGCTGCAAGACTGTCGGTTGAAAGGCCGGTGAGGGTGGAGTCACCCACTACTCGGGTGAAAAATACGGAATGTTTGCCTTCCCAACTCAGCTCATACCATTGTTGCACTTTCACGATGACCGTGGAATGGAGCATTTGCCGGTGCGTTGGGGTGTAGCGCCAAACAAGCCACCCGATGACGAACAAAGCCACGAAACCTGCAAGCGAAACTCTGCGGTGACGTGAGATGAAATGAAGAAAAACTCTAACCTTGCCCATAGCGGTGCAAAAGTAGACAAAATTATTCGATACAGTGCAGACAAAAGCGGAAAAATTTGCAGACGGCATAAGATGTAAGGACTTAGTCTTCAGAAATGTTGCATATGTCGACTATATGTCCTTCGTGGTCTGTCGGCTATGAGGAGGACGGAGGAGATATACAGACGCAGAAGGACAGTGATGACAGCAAAGGGACGAGGGGATGATGGTATCTTGTTAACATCTGTTTAGGAGTACACCTCAATTCCTTAACATTAGTTTGTAGTGTGTGGGCCTCTTTTCTTGATTGCGCCCGCGAAAGGCAGTAATTTTGCAACTGTCAAAAGGAACGAAAGCAAGGCGCGCGGCAGAACTCCCTGATGACTGGCCGGACGACAGAAGACGGCCAAAGAGTAAGTCTAACAATTTTCGAACTATGCCTCATAGCAAACAAAAGGCATTGAAAGTGCCCAGAGGCAACATTAAATTATGGCTATTAAGTATAAGCTTTACCAGAACAAGAGCAAGAATTCCCAGTTCAAGGACAAGTGGTATGCTCTCTCCGTGATGACCGGTACGACCGATCTCAACACCATCGCCGAGCGCATAGAGCGCAACTGTACCGCGAAGAAATCGGATGTGCTGGCCGTACTCACCGAGCTCGTGGAGGTTCTCCGCGACGAGTTGAGAAGCTCACGCATCGTGAAAATCAACGGTCTTGGCAGCTTCCGCATCAGCATCAAGTCGAAGCTTGCCGATACGAAGGAGGCCTTCTCCATTGCGAAGAACTTCAAGGGATTCCAAGTGAGGTTCCAGCCCGAGGTGAGTGGACGTACTGCGAAGGGACAGCATCGCAACCGCGTGTTGGTTGACGGACTCACCCTTGAGCCCTGGAATGCCAAGGATGGCGCCAAGAGCACGGCTTCAACTACGCAGCCGGGCGCTTAAGCAACGGCGCATCACCCTGTCCGGCTTCTATTCCCGGGAGACGAAGTCGGGCAGGGTATAAGGCCTGCTAAGATATGTAGAACTCTTAAACGAAGAAACAATGAAGAATAAAGAAACGTGGAAACTTGTTATCAACATGATTATCAGTGTTCTGACCGCTATCGCTACCACCCTGGGCATTTCCAGTTGTATGGCGTAAACGGAGAAACGGCTGGATGACCAACGTGCCTCCCCCTTTGGGGAGGCTTTCACTGCTACTATTCTCGGACAGTATTGCGAGCTGACTAATCTTTAGGCATGTAGATGAGCTGATAGAGACACTCCGGTTGGAAGAGTTCAGCTGCCACTTGATGGATGTCTTCGGGCGTGACGGCGTCGATGCTGGCATAAATCTGACGGAGGTCTCTCTGCTGACCGTAGTGCAGGAAGCTCTTGCCGAAATCCTGGGCGAAGTTCTCACGATAGTCGGAGGCTATGCCAAGCTGTCCCTTGAGCTGGCGCTGGGCGGCTCGGAGCTTACTCTCGGTGATGGGCTTCGAGGCGAAGCGCTGAAGCTCGTTCTTCACGAGGCGTTTGCACCGGTCGATATCCTCGGCATTGCAAGCAAAATAGATGCTCCAGATGCCCGTGTCGGCATAGTTGACCACACTGCCTTCAACAGAATAGACCAGGCCGCGGCGTTCGCGCAGAATGATATTCAGCGTGGCGTTCATGCAGGGACCTCCAAGGATGTTGTTGAGCAGGTGAAGCGGCATGCGCTTGGGGTTGAGAGCACTGTAGGCACGGCCTCCCAGCATTACGTAGGCCCGCCGGGTGTCGCTGTCGACCTGTCGGGTTCTGCCTTGCGGTGTAGGATGGGTTGCGGGTGTGTTGGACGGCAGGTACGGTGACTTGTCAGGAAAGTCGGCCGTAGCCTTGGAAAGCATCCTGAGGAGATCTTTGAAATCGATGTTACCATAAGCAAAAAAGACGGCGTTGTCGGGGCGGTAGAGGCGCTCCGTAAATCGCCTGGCATCGGCTGTGCCGAAAGTGCTCACCCGCTCGGTATTGCCAAGGATGGAGTGGCCGAGCGGATGTCCCTCGAAGACGAGATTCTCGAATTCATCGTAGATGAGATCGGCCGGTGAGTCGTAATAACTGTCGATTTCATCGCTTATAACCTCCATCTCCTTGTCAAGTTCCTGCTGGGGGAAGGTGCTGTGAAAGACCATGTCGGTGAGCAGGTCAACAGCCCGTCCTAAATAGTCGCTCATGACGGAGGCATAGTAGACGGTGTCCTCCTTCGTGGTGTAAGCGTTGAGGCTGCCGCCCACGGATCCCAATCCCGAGCATATCTGCCAGGGCTTTCGGTGCTGTGTGCCTTTAAAAGAGGCATGCTCGCAGAAATGCGCCAGTCCCTCCTCGGTGGGAGTCTCATCACGCGACCCCGCATTAATCTCGTAGCCGCAGTGCACAATAGGTGAGAGGGAGGGCAGGAAGATGACGCGCAACCCGCAGGGTAGCGTCGCTGTTTTGTAGTCCATGTCCATATGATTAGCAAGGACAAAGTTAATGAAAATAAAGGGCACCGAAAATAAAAAGCCCTTTTATTTTGCGTGACACTTGAATTGTAGTAATTTTGCAGGCAGAATACATCTGTTTACTATGCGTAAGGTTATAGGTATTGGTGAGACCGTGCTCGACATCATCTTCAAGGACGGCCAGCCCATTGGGGCAGTGCCGGGAGGCTCCACATTCAATGGTGTGATTTCATTGGGACGCTGTGGAGTGGATGTCACTTTTATCAGCGAGGCCGGTAACGACCGGGTGGGAAAACACATTATCGATTTTCTGCGGGAAAACGGGGTGAATGCCGACAATGTGAGCGTGTTCCCGGAGAGTAAGTCGCCTATCTCGTTGGCTTTTCTCGATGATAACAATGAGGCCGAATACATCTTCTACAAGGATCATGCACACGACCAGCTGGAATATGTGTATCCCGAGATCCATCAGAACGATATTGTTATCTTTGGCTCTTTCTTTGCCGTGAATCCGGTGATAAGGCCGCAGGTGGTGGGACTGCTCGACTATGCCCGCAGCCATGGTGCCATTATCTATTACGACGTGAACTTTCGTCCCTCGCATAAGGATGATGTGATGCGTATCACGCCCAATTTCCTGGAAAACCTGGAATATGCCGACTTTGTGAGGGGGAGCCGCGAGGACTTCGAAACCCTGTACAAGATGGATGACCCTGATAAGGTGTACGCCTCCGAGATATCGTTCTACTGCAAGAAGTTCATCTTCACCAATGGCGCAAAGCCTGTGGTGGTGCATGCTGAGAGCGGCCTGCGTAAGACCTACCCTGCGCTGAGCGCCGATACGGTGAGCACGGTTGGAGCAGGAGACAATTTCAATGCCGGATTCGTCTATGGACTCATCCTGGAAGGTATCACCCGGCAAGAGGTGGAGCAGGGACTGGCGGAGGAGCAGTGGAACGCACTTACCAATTATGCTCAGATGTTTTCGGCCGACTGCTGTAAAAGTCTCAATAACTATGTGTCGAAGGAGTTCGGACAGCGGATGCAGACTGAGCTCAAAGGAAGTGAAATCAATAATGAACAGAACAATAAATAAGCGCAAACCATAATGAAAGAAATCAGTAGCAACGTGTTTTATGTGGGAGTGAATGACCGCAATAAGGCACTCTTCGAAGGCTTGTGGCCGCTCCCCAATGGTGTGTCGTACAATTCCTATCTCATCAAGGATGAGAAGGTGTGTCTCATAGATACCGTTGAAATCGACTTTTTTGTGCAATTCATCGAGCATCTTCATGACGTGTTAGGCGACCGCCCTGTCGACTATGTGGTCATCAATCATATGGAGCCTGATCACAGCGGCTCGCTGGCATTGCTACGCAAGTACTATCCGAATGTGAAGGTAGTGGGCAACAAGAAGACCTTTGATATGCTGAAGGGATTCTACGGCATTACGGACAATATCCTGGAGATTAAGAATGGAGACACGCTGAAGCTGGGTCAGCATGTACTGACCTTCTTCCAGACTCCTATGGTGCACTGGCCTGAGACAATGATGACGCTCTGTGCCGCAGAGGATGAGCCTTCGCTGCTCTTCTCGGGCGATGCCTTCGGCTGTTTTGGCGCCCTCAATGGCGGAGTGGTCGATGAGGCTATTAATACCGACTGGTGTGAGAAGGAGATGATTCGCTACTATAGCAATATCGTTGGTAAGTATGGCGTGCCCGTACAGAATGCCCTCAAGAAACTCAGCGGCGAGAAGATTGACTACCTTTGTTCGACGCACGGTCCGGTGTGGCATAAGGATTTCAATAAGGTGATGACCCTCTATGACCGAATGAGCCGTTATGACACCGATCCGGGACTTGTGATTTGCTACGGTACCATGTACGGTAATACGGAGCGCATGGCGGAGTCGGTGGCACGAGCAGCCTCGGATGCAGGTATCAAGGATATCCGCATGTACAATGTCTCAAAGACCCATCACAGCTATATTCTGCGTGATATCTTCAGATTCCGTGGGCTCATCGTGGGTGCACCAACCTATAATTCAGGTCTCTATCACGAGATGGACGTACTGCTCGCGGAGATAGCCAACCGTGATATAAAGGACCATTTCATCGGTTGGTTCGGTAGCTATAGCTGGGCAGGTAAAGCTGTGCAGAAGATAGCAGAGTGGAATGAAACGCGGATGCACTTTGAAGCTGTGGGTACGCCAGTGGTCATGAAGCAGGGCTTCTCGACTGAAGTCGACGCCCAATGTGAGGCCTTGGGAAAGGAGATGGCTGAGCGCTTGATGAAGGAATAGCCGATTCCATCACTACGATTTCGATAATGATAAAAGAAACGGCCAGTAAGCGGGACAGGAACTGCTTGCAGGTCGTTTCCTTATTTCTCGACGATTATTTTGGGAATATATCGCTGATTTGTGTGGCTACGTGCAGGATGTTCTGCCAATCGCCCCGAATCATTTCCTGCTTTTCAAGATTTTCGAGTAGACGGATGAGGTTATCCCAGAAACCGTTTATATTATAGATATAAATCGGTTTGTGGTGATAGCCAATTGTGGCTGATGCCGCCATCGTGAAAATCTCATCCAGTGTTCCTATACCTCCTGGGAGGGCTATCGCTATGTCGCATTGTGCCATCATGAGTTCTTTGCGATCGCTGAGATTGTCGCAGGGAATCTCTATATCGACATAATCGGACACCCTTCCGCTTTTCTCGATAATACTTGGTATCACACCTATCGTTCGGCCACCTGCTTCATGTGTTGCACGTGCCGTGATTTCCATGAGGCCTAAGTTGCATCCGCCGAAAACAAGCGTATGACCGTGACTTCCTAAGAAATGCCCCATTTCATCGCCTGCAATTTTGTAAGCAGCACTGATGTGGGTATTCGCAGAACAAAATATTGCTACTTTCATGCAGGCAAAGTTAGTCTATTTTAGCCAAAAAACCATAATTGTTGAGGCCAAAAACATGAGTGATAGATTAATTGAGCTACCTTTGCAGTGATTTAATGATTAGGGAGGTTCCACCTTTAGGCTTTCTTGCGGGTTCGTTATTTGGGTGGCGTGTCCCTGATGTAGATTTAAGATAACGAATTTGAAGACATTTGAAGAACTCGGCGTTTCGGCTCCTGTCCGAAAGGCCATTGAAGAGTTGGGCTTTGAACATCCAATGCCCGTACAGGAAGAAGTGATTCCTTATTTGTTAGGAAACGGAAACGATGTAATAGCACTGGCACAGACCGGCACTGGAAAGACAGCTGCTTTTGGCATTCCTCTTTTGCAGAAGATTGATTCTGCGAATAAAAGCACACAGGCGCTCATTCTCAGTCCAACGCGTGAGCTCTGTCTGCAGATAGCCGATGACATGAACGACTTTGCCAAGTACATTGACGGTATTCATATTGTGGCTGTTTATGGCGGTGCGTCAATTGAAGCGCAGATCCGCACCTTGCGCCATGGGGTCCAGGTAATCGTGGCTACTCCCGGTCGACTCATAGACCTTATGAAGCGGGGCGTGGCTCAACTGGACAGTGTTAACAATGTGGTGCTGGATGAGGCTGACGAGATGCTCAATATGGGTTTCCAAGACAGCATTGAGGAAATTTTGGCCGGAGTGCCTGCCGACAGGAACACGCTCCTTTTCTCGGCTACGATGAGCAAAGATATCGAAAAGGTGGCCAAAGGCTATCTGCACGACTATAAGGAAATCGTAGTGGGTTCGCGTAACGAAGGAGCCGAGAACGTGAACCATATCTACTATATGGTGCACTCGAAGGATAAATATCTGGCGCTGAAACGTGTTGTGGACTATTATCCTCGCATCTATGGCATTATCTTCTGTCGGACGAAGGTCGAAACTCAAGAGATTGCCGACAAGCTTATCAAGGACGGCTACAACGCGGAATCACTCCATGGCGACTTGAGTCAGCAGCAGCGCGATCTCACCATGCAGAAGTTTCGCCAACACACAGTGCAGCTGCTCGTAGCCACGGATGTGGCAGCACGAGGCCTGGATGTCGACGATCTTACTCATGTCATCAATTACGGTCTGCCTGATGATATAGAAAGCTACACGCACAGAAGTGGACGCACGGGACGTGCAGGTAAGAAAGGTACCTCTATTTCCATCATCAACATGAGGGAAAAGTTTAAGGTGAAGAATATCGAGCGTGAGATTGGCAAGGACTTCGTAGACGGAACTCTGCCGACACCTCAGGAAATCTGCACTAAGCAGCTCTACAAGACCATGGACGACATCATGAAGACAGATGTCGATGAGGAACTCATTGCACCCTATATGCCCGTGGTCGACAGACAATTTGAATACATTGATAAGGAAGACATCATCAAGAAGATGGTGACTATCACCTTCGGGCGCTTCCTTAACTATTATAAGAATGCTCCTGAGATTGAGAAGCCCACGACAGCTAAGCGTGAGCGGAAAGACCGTAGGGCGAGTGGAACCAGAGTTACCTCCAACAGGCGTGGCGGACGACGTGAACCCGAGCAGGGGTACAGTCGACTCTTTATTAATCTTGGCAAAGCCGACGGTTTCTATCCCGGCGAGGTGATGCAGTTCATCAACAGGCACATGCATGGACGACAGGATGTGGGGCATATTGACTTGCTTAGTAAGTTCTCCTATATCGAAGTGCCCGAAGCAGATGCTGCCAAGGTGATGAAGGCTCTCAACGGAACCACCTACAAGGGCCGCGAGGTGCGTTGCAATGATGCTGATGAGAGCGGCCATGGAGCAGGCAATAGAAGGTTAGCCAAAGAGCCGCGCCAGCGTCGTAGGGAGGAGACTTCGCGTCACCGCCCGGGAAGGCAGGAGGCTGAAAAGGATGACTGGCGCTCGCTTATCAAAGGGAACCCCATGAAACTAAAAGGTGAGGAGCCGGACTTCAGTGAAGAAGGGTGGGCGCGCCGCCGACCGAAGAAATAAGCTCTGAGGCAACGATTCTCCACTGGGGAATCCACATCAGAAAAAATATCAACATTGGGGACAGAGAGAATAGACTCCCCAGTCCCCAGCTTTCTTTCATGCAGCTTCACTTGGCTTCGAGCGGTAAGGCTCAAGTGCTTTCTCCGCAGAGCTGAAATTTCACCGAAGGTGCAAAGCTATTCCTGCCAACACGATACACGTTTGCCCCTTTATTGTTCTTTGTCTTTCAGTTTAGCTTTAAGCCTATGGCGTGTTGTTCTGATTGCCCCGTACGACGTACCTAATATCTGCATTATCTCTTCATCCTTTTTCCCCATATCTTGGAGGATTAGGAATAGTTTGTTGCCGTTGGTCAGACCTACATAGTCGGTGTTCAGTTGCGTGACAAAGGGGAGATTGACGACTTTGTAGTATTCGATAAACTTGGCCACATCCGACTTGTTCCATTTTACGATAGGCTTGTTCTCAATAATTTCCTCGTAGAGAGAGTGACCCTCAAACATGACACCAGTCTGCTGACTCTGTATCTTCTCTACCTTATGCTTGAGCCGCCTAATGTCCTTTTCGGCGTCACTGCCACTTTTCTGCAATTCAGAAATCTTGCGGTTGTAGTCGTTGATGAGAATCTGGTAAGCGATGACCTTCCTTTTATTGTTGTTGGCCTTGAATACATAGAAGATAATGAGGGCGGCAATTATCACAATGAGCACGATGAGTGCATAAAGCCCGCGGATGAGCATCCGGTCGTAATTCCGCTTGGTTTTCTGCTGGTCGTACTTTAGCTGTATTTCTTGGATAGAAAAGGTCTGCTTCTGTTTTTCAATACTGTCTTTGAGCAGAATCAGTTCCTTCAACGACCAGTAAGCACCTCGGAAGTCACCTTCACTGAATCGTTGATTCGCTATGGTGTCGAGTATATCCACCTTATCGTCCAAAGAGGCGTTTCCCATCGCTTTACGCCAAAGTGCCCTTGCTGTATCCTTCATTCCTTCTTGATTATAAATACTTGCGAGGATATTGTAAGTCGCTGGAGTGGGATAGGCTTTGCTTGAGAGCAGAAGATATTGTTTGGCAAGACTGTTCTCGTTGTTATGATGGTAATTCTCTCCCACCATATACAAGAACTCGGCCCTATCCTTAGCATCGACCGTCTGGATATAGGGAAGACTTTTCTTTATGTACACCCATGAGCTATCCTTTCGGCCCATAGCCTCATAGATGCAGGCAAGATGGTTGTAGGCGTAAGCAAACCACAAGCCATTGCTGGTTAATTTGGCACATTCTAAGGATAACAGCGTATATTTCCGTGCCAGGTTGATGTTGCCAGAGAGAAAATTCAACGTAGAGAGGCTGTCATAAATCTTGTGCTTCAAATCAATGTCGTAAAGACTTTGGGCGGCTTCCTCCGCCTTCTTGAGACTCGTCACGGCCTTGTCCACCTTTCCGCTCTCGTACTCCAACATCCCCCTATAGTAGTAGGCCTGAGCAAGTTTTCGCACATCTTTCCGTTCCTGTGCATAATAGCTGACGCATTCGTTGATGCCTTCCATGTTGTCTGCGGGTTTACGCATGCGGTAGAGAAGCTGAATCTCTATGAGCTGATAGTAGATTCTGTCAGCCTTAGCCATAATGCGTGTTGTGTCAATGCCGCTGAGGATGTGGTAGGCAGAATCTAAATTCTCGCTCGCCATAACGGAGTCGGCCTGTATCAACTGTCGGTGTATGCTGCTATGCTGGCAACCGCACAAGAGAAGCAACACGGTTAGCAACGCAAACCCAATTTTGAGATTATGGTGTACAGCTATCATGCTTGAAGTTATTGACCGTACAAAGTTATAAAAAAATGACTACTCTACCGAGGCTGTAATCGTCTTTTTTTAGATGTACGACATATGCTGAGCAACAGAATGAAAGTCAGAATATAGGTTGGATATCATGTTACATGCGATGTAGTTAAGAGCTAATTCGTGCTATTGGACTATCTTACCTCTGTTACAAAATGGCTTTTCTTTCCGTTTCAGCAATGGGGTATCCACTTGTTTTACAACGGTTTTGAAGGATTCTATATGTAACAGAAGCAATGTCTGAGTTCGGTATTTGTTTACGAATTAGAATGATTTTCTCTATATTTGCAACAAATAAACATCAAATCCTTCGCTTATGGAAAAGTTTTACACTCTGATTCTTACAGTCATCATGACCTTTGGGGCTCTCGCTTCGAAGGCCGACTGTACAGTCACCATCAATGTTGACGACTCAAGCCGCGTGGCTGTGAAGTTGAATTATGTAACCGTAGACAGCATTAGAACCGGTGCCAACAAAATCACGGTGCCTCAGTATGGCTCGCTCCAGATAGTAGCCACCGACGGCAATTATCTGACCAGCGTCGTGAAGAAGACCTCAGCCGGCAGCGTAAGTCAGGGCATCACATCGCTGACCTCGTGCAACATCTACGTTTCGGAGCCCGCCGATGAGGGGGCTGTCATAGATGTGCGGAGCGCCAATCTCGAAAAGGCCCGTACCGCAACATGCACGGTGAAGGTCGACAACGCATCGAAGGTGTCGATGATGCGCTCCGGAACTTACTCACGCGTGGATTTGACCAACGGTGACAACACCGTGAAGTGGATACCCGGCGTAGAGACTCCATTCCTTATCTCCACCTCGAGCTATGGAAGCGCTCCTTTATATAAGGTATTGCTCGACGGGAAATCACAGCCCACTGACGGAACCACTTACAGCGTCACCCCAAAGGAGGGCGGCGTAATAGAAATCAAGGCCGATTATCCCGACACCAATCTCCCCGTAATCTTCAACTTCTCAACAGAAGAGGCTAAGGGAGCCGTAACCAGCGTGACCGTCGACGGCACGGGTGCGGACAACTACCTAAACAGCGATTTCACCGTGAAGGCAGGAACAAAAGTAGCCGTAAACTTCGACCGTTCCAACTACTCTGTTGACAGCGTGAAGGTCAACGGGAAAGCCATGACCCTCTATGGGGCTTTGGAGTTCTTCGTCACAGACACGACCACCGTAAGCATCAAAGCCCATAAATACTCCACCGTGAAGGCTACGATAAATATTGACCACCCCGAGAACGTCACCGTGTACAGAGGCTACAGCTATAACAACAGGGTGCTCACGCTCACAGAAGGCGACAACGCAGTAGAAATGCCGGAGACCGACTGCATGATTCAGGTAAAGCCCAACAGTGGATGCAAGGTGGAAAGCATCACCGCCAACGGCAACACCCTGTCGGCAAGCTATGACGGCAGCTACACCATTACGCTCACCGACGGCATGAACATTGTCATCACCTCGTCGGCCATCGTCCGCGACAAGAAAGCCACAGTATACGTCGACGACATCAGCCTGGCCAAATACGGCTTCAATTTCACACGGCAGGACCGTTCCAACATTTCGCTGACAAGCGGTGAGAACAGCATTAGCTTTGCCACAAGCGACAACCCCTTCTACCTGAGCGTCTATGGCGCCGACCACCTCTCCGTCAAGCTCAATGGCAAGGCCGTTGACCCTGTCTATCCCGGTGGTTCCAGCTTCCAGTTGCAACTTGCCGACGGCGACCGCCTCGAGGTACTGATGAAAGAACAGACAACGGGCATTTCTTCACTCAGAAGTGACACAAAGAGCAAGACCATATACCGGATTGACGGTACACGCGTGATGACCGACCGTCTGCCCGCCGGACTTTATATTATCAATGGAAAGAAAATTGTTGTGAGATGACAAACTTGAAACGAACTCTTGCCACCTTGCTTCTGACCAGTGCAGCTTTGACACTGCCAGCTCAGCAAAAGCTCGATCTGCTCAGCCACCTTGCGCTGATGCAGCAGCGCAACCGTAACCTCCCCGTCTACAGTAGCCGTCTGCGCGACTTTGCGCCGAGACCATCCGCGACGCACACCATGGCTATGGTGGAAATAAAAAACGAGGCAGCACTCGACTCGCTGAGAGCTCAAGGGGGCGAGGTGCTGAAAAGGCGCGGGGACATCGCCATCGTGACACTGCCGCTTGCCCAAGTGGAGCAAGTGGCAGCACTCAAGGCGGTGAAACGCATAGAGCTTCCGCGACGCGTCTATCAGAAGATGAACCTTGTGAGAGAGGTCGTTGGCGTGGACAATATCCACCAGGGCATTGACCTTCCACAAGCCTACACGGGCAAAGGAGTAGTAACGGGCATCGTGGACAGTGGCATCGACCCCAACCACATCAACTTCCTCAACGACGACGGCTCCACACGCTTCGGATATATCAGCAAGATATACCAAAGCAATGCCTCGAAAACGGGATATGTCTATGAAAACTACTATCCGCGCGAGGTGCTGCCCAGCGTGAAGGGCGACAATCTCTATGCCATTGAGGATTTCACTACCGACAGCCGCACTTCGTTTCACGGCACCCACACCACGGGCATCATGGCAGGCGGCTACAAAGGCTCACTGCTCATGGCTCAGACGGCTGCAGACGGCATGACAAGCACCAACATAACGGCAGACAACCCTTATTATGGCTGTGCCACGGAGTCGGAACTCGTGGGCTCGTGCGGTGACCTCTACGACCAGTTCATAGCCTTTGGTGTGGACGACATCATCAACTACGCCGAAAAGTCGGGATCTACACCCAAACCCTGTGTGGTCAACCTCTCATTGGGAAGCAACCTGGGAGCCCACGACTCCACTAGTCTGATGAACCGGTTCTTAGGAGAGTGCGGCAAGGAGGCCATCGTGTGTGTGGCTGCGGGCAACGAGGCTGACTATCCCGTGGCCCTCACCAAAACCTTCGCAGATAAAGACACCACTGTGCAGACTTTTCTCAGACCTATGCAGGAAGGAGTATTCACAACCAACAGCAACACTTACCACAACCTGCGCAACGGCTCCCTGTACGTCTATTCCAACGATTCCACAACATTCACGCTTCAGGCCGTCATATTCAACGCCAAGCGCCACCGCATCGTAGCCCGATTCCCCTTAGACTACAACTCCAACGGGCAGATGGTCAGTTGGTCGACAGGAGGCGACTACGCTATCGACGGAGCACAGTTCAACACGATGCTTTCGAAAATGTTCCAAGGCTACATTGTCCTTTCATCGACCCAAGACACCGAGACCGGACGCTACTACGCCCTTGCCAACTTCCTTACCACCGATGACCAGCAGAACAATGCCGAAGGAGACTACCGTATCGGCATCGTTGTCTCAGGACACGACGGACAGCGCATCGACATCTACGGAGATGCTCAGTTCGACTATTTCGACGACTATGAGGAGGCCGGGTGGAGCAAGGGCTCGCGCAACGGCACCATCAACGACTTAGCCTGCGCCCCCAATGTCATCAGCGTGGGCTGTTACAATATTCGCGACCACTGGCCTTCTATCGACGGTTTCGTCTACGGATACAACAACAACGAGTTTCCCGCAGGACAGGCCTCGCGTTTCTCTTCCTTCGGAACGCTCTCTGACGGACGCAACCTCCCTGATGTGTGCGCTCCGGGCTCATCAGTCATCTCATCTGCCAACACCTATTGCGTAGAGAACACCAGCATGGGATACACCGACGCTGCACTTCAAGCCAAGACCACAGTGAATGGCAAGACCTACTACTGGCAGCAGACTTTGGGCACATCAATGTCAACGCCGGTAGTGGCAGGGTCCATTGCCCTGTGGCTGCAAGCTGATCCCAGCCTGACCTACAACGATGTGATAAGCATTATCAGGAAGACGGCCGTAGTGGACGAAGACGTTAGGCAGGGCGACTCCGTACAATGGGGAGCCGGAAAGTTTGATGCCTACGGCGGACTGAAGGAAGTGCTCAGGCACGTCGCCGCAGGAGTGCGCGGCATCACGGCCGGCAATGCCGCGAAGCCCGTAGTAACCCCTTGTGGCTGGCGAAGCTTCCACGTGCTGCTCACGGGAGCAACACACCTCAGTCTTAGAGTGTACAGCCTCACAGGAAAATGTATGCTGGCAAGCGACAACAACGGCGAAGAGGCTACACTGAACGCCTCAGGATGGAGCAATGGCATCTATCTTCTTCAAGTAAACGGCCTGCCCGCGCAGCGCATCACTCTCTATTAATAATAACCATTCGAATTACCCATACTATTATGCGACAAATACATCTGCGTTTCACCTCTCTGCTGGCACTGCTTCTCACACTGCTGGCTCTGCCCGCCACAACAATGGCTCAGGACGAGAAGCCCATTGTGACCTTCCACACCTCAGCCACTTCATTCACTCTCGTTATCGGCGCATCGCAGGATGGCGAATACTTCGACATCGACTGCGGATACGGCACAGAGGAAATACAGGTTGAGCAGACTCGTATCGACTCAGCCAACAATATCAAAGGCACTATATATAAAGGAACTGTGTCCGGGCAGGGTGTGGTGAGAATCTATGGCGATGCCTCCAAACTGGAATATCTCAATGCCTCGGGGAGTAAAATCTCGAGCATGGAGTTCGCTGACAACATGGGACTGAGCATCCTTAACCTGGAACACAATGAGCTACAAAGCCTCAACGTGAACGGGCTCAAAAACCTGCAATACCTCTATCTCAACGACAATGCATTCTCTGAAACTTCACCGCTCAACATCGGACCGCTGCCCAAACTTTTGGTACTGGAGATGGGACAGATAGACTATGTAGCGTCGGATTTCACATTGCAGAACTTCCCAAACCTTGTATCGTTTGACGCTTATCACAGCACCGGCTTCAAGCAAGCCGACCCACAGTATTGCCCGAAGCTGCAAAGGCTGAGTCTCGACATGACGCGTGTGGCAAAGCTCGACCTGAGTCGCAATCCCGAATTAGCTGTGCTCAACGTCAGCGACACACGTTTGCAGACGCTCGATTTGAGCCATAATCCGGAAATTCGGGAACTCTATTGCTCGCACACTTCGGGTAGTATCAACACCGACGTAAAACTCACAAAGCTCGATGTCACGGGCTGTCCGAAGCTCTATTATCTCTATTGCTCCGGCAACCGCCTCACGAAACTCGACCTTACCCACAACCCGCTCCTGTTCCAGCTTTCGTGCTATGACAACCTCCTGACGGGCATCGACCTTTCCCAATGTCCCAATCTGTACAATGTGTATCTGAATGACAACAACATGGACTTTGCCACACTGCCTGCCGACTCAGGACAGTGGCACGAATACAACTACGCGCAGCACGACCTTGGCGTGAACCCCACTTATAAAGTTGGCGATGTCATCGACCTCAGCAACCGTGTATTGAGAAAGGGAACGGAAACCAACGCCCAGCTTTACGCCATACCCAAGAACAATCCGGTAGGACTGACAGCACTCGACTCCACTTATTACAGTTACAGCGAAGGAAAGCTGACTCTGCTCAAACCCGTGGACAACAAGGTGCGCATTGTCTATGCCAACAGTCTGTTGAATAGCTACACGCTCTCAACGTCGGCCTTCGCCGTGAAGTCGGTGGAAGACTTCGGCAAGGACGAGAAAGCCTTCAGCTTCAGCACCACCGCCAGCCAAGGCTCTGTGGTGAAGATGGCATTGGGCGTGGGAGGTGCCTCCGCAGAGCATCCTGTCACGGCCAAGGTTGACTTTGGCGACGGCAATCTCTCATCAGTAACTGTGACGACAGAGACCCCGACTAAGCCCAACGTCAGGGGACAACGCTCATCGCACGGCAACATCACTATCTGGCTGCCGCAGGATCAGGCCCTCACAGCATTTGCCGTAGACAGCCTGCCCATCAGCAGCATCAAACTGGACAACCTCGCATCACTGCGGCAACTTGCCATTACTCACGCCTCGCTCTACAGCATCGACCTGAGCTACAACAACAAACTGCAAAAGCTTGACCTGAGCAACAACAATCTGAGCAAGCTCTCGCTGAAAGGACAATCCTACTACTACCTTAAGAGTATGCTCACCGACATCAACATCAGCAACAACGCCCTTGACACACTCAGCTACGACAACATCTATGCTGTTCGAACACTCGACATCAGTCACAACCACTTCAAGGACATCAGTCTCAAAGATGCCGACAACCTGCGCTATCTCAATGCGGCCGACAACCAGCTTTCCATGCTGCAGCTCTCACACAGTGACAGTATCGTCTATCTCAACGTGGCCGACAACCAGCTAAGCAGCATCTACGTCCCTGCTGATGCGCCTTTGGGCTATTATAATATCAGTGGCAACCAATTCTCTTTGGCCGACATGCCCGACCGGTTCGGACTCGACGAGGACCACTTTATCTACGCCCCACAACAGGAACTGTCCATCGCGACTTCCTCACCCGGTGTGAACTTAGCCGACCAACTGGTAACCATCAATGGGCAGTCCACTCAGTTCACATGGAAGACTGCCGACGGAAAGGCACTCGCCGAAGGCTCCGACTACACCATCAGCGCCGGCAACACAAAGTTCCTTAACCTAAACGTTGGAAAAGTGTATTGTGAAATCTCCCATGCCGCCTATCCGGCCTTTAGCGGAGAGAACGTGCTTCGCACGACATTCGTCCAGCCCATTGGCATGCCCACAGTCGAACTGGCTTCATTCACTACTGTCAACGACGGCGACGATGTGAAACTCTCATTGGCCGCCGCAAAGGACGGCACATCGGTCTATTTCGACTGGAAGGGTGATGGCAACGTTACGCCCTACACCCTTGGCACCACCTATCGTCGTTTCACGGCAACTACCAAGGCCAACACCAAAGTACGCGTGCTCGTTGCCAACAAGGCCGACAAACTCACCGTGTTCAGCATGATGGATGCCACGCTGGCTGATGCCGACCTTAAGAACATGACCGATGTTCCTGCTATCACCGTAGCCAACGCTGGACTCGACACGCTGACACTGCCCGCTACGGCCAATGTCACAGAGCTCAACCTGAGTGGCAACAATCTGAAGGCTATCGACCTGACGAAATACCCCAATCTGGTGTTCCTCTCTGTCAACAGCAACCGGATTAAGGACATTGACCTTTCCCCCTGCCAGAACCTGCAGGTGGCCTATGTAGCCAACAATGGGCTTACTGCTCTGAAGCTTGACAATCCTCAGCTGTGGAACCTTGATGCCGGTACCAACCAGCTCACAAGTGTGTCGCTCCAAGGCGTTCCGTCGCTCTATCAGGTATGGCTCAACGACAACCGTCTGAAGGCTGTCGATGTTACGCCCTGCACCAACCTGCATGTGCTCAACGTGTCGGGCAACCGTCTGCGATTCTCCACCCTGCCGTCGAGCAGTGGCCTCTATGCCTCCAACTACAGCTATGCCCGACAAGACAGCCT
>ONMG01000303.1 GCA_900318855.1 uncultured Prevotella sp. | reverse complement strand
CTTCGTCATGGCGTTACAGTCTAAAAGGTCTCAAGCCATTGAGCCATCAGCAGTGGCCATATTGTCGCTACCTTCGCCGAGGCTTGGCGCAGTCCGTATCCATGTCCGCCACCCGGGTAGATGTGCAGTTCCACGTCGGTGTTGTTGTGCTTTAGGGCTGCACCCATCGTGAAGGCACTGTTGCCGTAGGGGTCTTTTTCGGTCTGGAAGATGAAGAAGCGGGGAGTCTCCGGACTGAGCGTCAGCTCCGGCGTGAGTGTG
Source organism: uncultured Prevotella sp. (assembly GCA_900318855.1). Lineage (GTDB taxonomy): Bacteria > Bacteroidota > Bacteroidia > Bacteroidales > Bacteroidaceae > Prevotella. Next base: position 3,946 of record ONMG01000303.1, on the reverse strand, counting down.
TGGTTAGGTCCTTCATCAAGATAGGCGGGGTAGATGAGCGCACAGAAATCGGGACGGCACGACTGTTTGTCGATTTCGTCGATGGCGGTGTAGGAAGGTGTGGCGAAGCGGGTGGCGGCACGTGCCGACAGACTGCCTCCTGCCGAGAATCCCATGATGCCTATTTGTTTGCCAGGATTCTGCGACCGCACCATGCGGATGGCGCGCTGAGCGTCCTGAAGGGCTCCGAGCCTGTTCTTCGGTACCCTGTAGCGCAGGAGGTACGCCGTGTAGCCCTGTGAGTTCAGCCATTGGCAGATTTCCCATCCTTCGAGATTGACGGCAAGTACATTGTAGGCCCCGCCGGGACATACGATAATCACCTTGTCGCGCTTTGACCCAGGAGCCGGGTATTTCTGTAAGGTTGGCTGTGGCAGATACGTAATCTTCTGCACGCCACTCGGGCTTGTCTCTTCTTTGAGGGTTCCTTTGCCTAATACCACTTCCTTGGGTGTCTTGTCGGTCCACAGTTTGAACTCTTTCTCCTGAGCACGAAGCATAGAGGGCAGGAAAGCCAATGAGAATGACAGTGCCAGACAGGTCAGACCGTGCCAGGCTGATGTGTACGCATAAGCAGGTATTAATTTCATGATTGCTACTGTTTAAGGGTTGGATATGTTTGGTTTGTTGTTTCGCGTTTTGGCCATCTCACGGTACCACTGGAAGCAGGCCGCCCCGCAAGCTTCAGTGTTGCCGTCGAAGGCAGGCTTCACCTTCTCGGTACTCAGATAGCAGGGTACGTCGATGTAGACGTCGGTGCCGCTCAGCGTCATACTGATGTTGCTGTAATGGTCGAGCACAGCTTTCCAGGCATTTCCCCATTTCGAGGTGGAAGCCGTGGCCCAGGTACCCAGATTCGAGGGCACCCACTGTCCGAACTCGTTGCGTTTACCCGCACCCGGTCGGATGGGGCTCCAGTCGATTTCGGTTACGATTATTGGCTGGGTGTCGACCACGGGCACTTGCTGGTGGAACTGCCGGATGAAGGCCTCGTGGTCGCAGTGTTCGTCACTGGCTCCGTACCATCCCGGATAGACATGTACGGCGTAGCCGAAATTGGAATCGGTGATGGGGTGCGAGGCATAGTCGGCATATTGGCTTTGGTAGCCGGCTCCCGGTATCCAGATGATGCCCTTGAAGCCATTTCGGCGAATCCGGTCGACGATGGGCTGGAAGTAGTCGTGGAGTGCAAGCGGCGAACGTGTGCCGTCGGCCATTCTCACGTCGACAGGTTCGTTGGCCAGTTCCAGCGACACGACGCCAGAGAGTTTCTGAAAGCGAGGATGGCGTGCCACCATTCCCCATACGGTCTGGAGGTATCTCTGATAGTCATCGCCAACCCGCAAGTTATGCGGGCACACTCCTGGCGGGCGCACCACCACATAGAGACCGTGACGGAGCGCCGTCTGGATGATGGGCAGATAGAGCGTGTCGAGGTACTTTGCCAGGCGTGCCTCACTGAAGCGGCTGATGTCGGCTTCACCCTTTTCTTTGTTGTTGCTTTTCAGTGCCGGGTCATTCGTCCAGCACGGATCCAAGTGCAGCCGGAGCACATTGCAGAAGGCCCCCTGACGGTTGTCGGTGATTGCGTTGCAAAGCTTATCGAAATAGCTGATGCAGGCTCCTACGCTCTTGTCGTCGCATCGGTAGCCCCAGCGGTGAGAGTTGAAGTAGGGGTTGGGAGTGTCCATGACGCCATGGAGCCTCACCGTTCGCCCTTTGGCATCGCAGAGCTGGTTACCGCTGACGTGGAGGGACGACAGACGTCTGCCACTTGCCGTCAGTGCGACGAGTGCAACGATGAGAAGCAATGTCAGCCGGTCTTTCATCTTCAATGGAATTAAAGGTCAAGTGTAAACCATGGCAAAGATAATGCTTTATTCCCGAATAGACGGTCTTTTCTACGTCTTTTTGCCGGAGGATATGGATTCAGGAGTCGATTCCCGGCCTTTTCCTTCCACTTCTCCCTAATTTCTGCTATCTTTGTCCGCTATAATCAAGCGTTTTATGAAGACAATCCGACTATTCATTCTTTGGTGTGCTCTTGTGGCTCTGCTCCCCATTAAGGCCAACGGTCCCCTCGGGCCCGTAATTTGTGGTGATGAGCAGACTGACCGCTACCTCCCGCTGCTCAAGGGCAAAAGAGTGGCTCTGTTTTGTAATCAGACAGCCCGAGTGGGCTGCCAGTTGCTGCCCGACCTGTTAGTGGCTCACCATATCAAGGTGGCTTGCGTGCTTTCACCAGAACATGGGTTCCGAGGCAATGCCGATGCTGGAGAGCGAGTGGAGAGCGGTGTCGACGCGGCTACGGGCATCCCGATAAGGTCGCTTTATGGTGGCAACGACACCGTGCCACTCAACCGGTACCTTCGTGACCGAGCCGACCTGCTCGTTGTGGATATTCAGGATGTGGGGCTGCGATTCTATACCTATTATATTACGATGCTCAAGCTGATGAACATCTGTGCCGCCGAACGGCTGCCCGTCATCGTGCTCGACCGGCCCAATCCAAACGGCTTCTATGTGGATGGGCCTATTCTCGACATGAAGCATCGTTCTGGTGTGGGCGCACTGCCTATACCGGTGGTTCACGGCATGACCTTGGGTGAGCTGGCCCGGATGATTAACGGTGAAGGGTGGTTGGAGCGGAAGCTGCGGTGTCGGCTCACCGTGATACCCTGCCGGAACTACACCCACTCCACGCGCTGGCAGCTTCCGGTGGCTCCGTCGCCCAATCTTCCCACGATGAAGGCTGTCTACCTCTACCCATCGATGTGCTATTTCGAAGGCACAGTGATGAGCGTGGGACGCGGTACCGACAAGCCTTTCCTGCTCTATGGTCACCCGAAGATGAAAGGGGGCAACTGCATCTTCACGCCGCGTAGTCGTTCCGGGGCCAAGTGCCCGCCACTGTTGGGGCTGGAGTGTCATGGAGTGGACTTGAGCACGAAGGCCGACAGCGCTATCTGCAGCAGAGGCCTCGACCTGAGTTACCTCATTGATGCCTACCGGCGCATGGATATTGGTGACCGCTTCTTCACTCCGTTCTTCGAGAAGCTCATAGGAGTGGACTATGTGAGGCGGATGATTGAAGAGGACAAGGATGCAGACGAGATAAAGGCGATGTGGAAGGACGACGTGGAGCAATTCAAGCGTCAGCGCCAGCCCTATCTGCTTTATAAGCCTTGAATGGGCGGACGTGAAGAATAAAGAAAGTGGAGAGGAGGCTGCCTTAAGGCTTTGCCATCCTCTCCACTTCTTTATCTGCTGCAGTCAGTGACTATTGGTGGAGCTTCGTCGCTGGTTTTCCTGTCAGCTTGCATCGTCAAAGCGTCACTCTAAATCATCCGAGAAGTTATAACTTATAGAAAAGGCAGTCAAAATAGAATGGTTACTATAATATCGAGATGGGTAAGCTTTACCATCAAAAAACAGCGGAACCATGGATAAAACCATGCAGTCCCGCTGCGTGTCCTAAAAAACTAATCTAATCCATGAGCATTATAAGCCCATGCAGAAATAGCCGTAATGCAGATAGTTGTCCTTAATCACGTAGGCAATGCCCCAGATGCGGCTGCCGTTGTTTTTGAGGATTTCCACCGTCACGTTGTCGTATTCAGCTCCATCAGATTCCCACTCCATCTTGACCTCTACCGTACAGTTGGTTTTCTTGCCAACAGTCAGGTCTGGGCCGATATTGAACTTAAGATATAAGTAGTCATAGTAGTCCCATGTGACGACATTGTTGTCGCCATCCTTTTCAATCGAATAATCTCCCCAGCTCATATCCTGCGGGTCATCCCACACCATTGTGTTGTCGGTGAGCGTATTGACGATTTCCTGCTTCTCCTCGTCAGTGTAGGGGATGCTGGAGGACTCAACCGTCACGGGCACGGTCTTCGTCAGG
>ONMG01000148.1 GCA_900318855.1 uncultured Prevotella sp. | reverse complement strand
TTTATTGCCTACGTTTTCCAAGGTAATAGAGCCATTGCCATCCGTACAGCCGACGATGGCGCCTACAAATTCATTACCGGAAATGGTACTGTTTTCATCAATAATGAGGTTCTTAATATAGGCTCCGTCGCTCACTACTCCGAACAGACCCACTTTGCTCTTATCGGGAGTGTTGATAGTCAGATTGCGAATGAAGTGGCAGCCTCCGTCGAAAGAGCCCGCATACTTGCTTTGATCGTTACCGATAGGAGAGAAGGCTACTCCTGACATATCGATGTCGTTGGTGAGCAAGGCATTGGCCTTGCTGTTGCCGGAGCCCACCACATTTGTCGAAAAGTCTACAAGATCCTGAGCGGTCTTAATCTGGTAGACACCATTAATCTGGTCGATGGCCATAGAAGTTTGCAGATGCAAGGCCATCAAGCATGTTAAGATAAATAGTTTCTTCATATTGTTTACTGATTAGTTCGTAATTCTTCGTTGCGGCACCTGAAGGCCGAAGCCTTCAGGTGGGTTGCTTCATTCACGGGGAACCGACCGTTTGTAATTGATGGTGGCGCTAACGGTTGATCCTGTTGGCTTCAGAGCCGTGGGCTTTGTGAGGTCAACGGGAGTACCGGTCACACCCACGGTGAAGCTTGTCACAGAGTCGGTTGGCAGAGCAAGGAGGTGCTGACTGTCAACGTATTCGGTAAGCGTGGAATAGGGTATCTCTAAGGCCAGCGTCTCCAGTGCTCCTTTCTCAGCGAAGGAGGTATCGAGATAGGTAGTGTCTTTTGTAGTTGTGTTGGTTAGGAATACCTTGTAGGTTGCATTGCTGACATCTATCCATCTGAGCATCAAGTAGTCCACACTATCGGTGCCTATGTTCACATTGTATTCGGAGTGTTCCAGGAACATCGATTTAGGACTCGGTGTGCCGGCACCAGTCTCGTCAACGCAAGACTGGACCATGCCTGCGCAGCAAAGAGCCAATAGTAATAATATAATCTGTCTCATTTCTTTATATTCTTTTATTCCGATGTAATGATGAGGATTCCTATTTTGCAGGTTCGAATGCGGTCCACATGTTGCCCGTCAAAAGACAACACGTGAACTTGTATTTACCACTGACTGTAGGCACCCACTTCAAGTCGCCACCGTCACTTTGGTAGCGATAGTTGGACAGTCTGTGGTCGGTCAGCGGGTCGGCCTTGTCTACCGGTGCATAGAAGAAATAGTCTCCCCAACTGTTGCCAAGAGCAATCTTGATTTCACCTCCGGCCGAGAACTGTCCCGTCCATGACCAAAGATAGGGATGGCGCGCGTCTTCTTGTACGAAGTTGGCCTCACTACTTGACAAATCCCATCCGACCGAGCAACCGTTGCCAGCAATGTGCATGAAGCCATTGGGGAGTACTACGACATTGTAGACGTGGCAGTCGAAATAATCATTGTTCGTATCCACGACAATGGTTCTCTGCCCCTCCTGCTCGTATGAGAAATGAGGAATTGTGCCTTCCGTCACATAGCTCATGATGCTGTCGTGGTCGAGTCCGTAGGCAGGATAGTCACTGCTTGCGGAGGTTGTGAAGTAGTAAGAGCAAGGATGCATGCTGGTAGAGGCCTCATAGATTCCGCTGCCCGTATTTCGCTGGCTCAGACGTACTACCGAAGTAGAGCCGTCTTCATTCGTTATATGCATGAAGAGGTTGGCAGGGAATTTCTCATAACCCGTCACCGTAAAGTTGACTGTTGACTTCTCCGGCTTGATATACTTCACGTCGTTGTTAACGGTACCGGTAACCTCGGCTGTGAGATTGAGCGTCTCTCCAGGATTGGCCCACCGACCGATGATGGTGTTAAGCTCGTCGGTTGTGAACGACAGACTGGTCTGTGTGCCCACATTCATGAACTCCGTGTGGCTGTTAGCCTTGTCAGCGGAGTTATAAATTCTGAAGGCGTAGGTGATAGAGTCATACTTCTCAAGTGGGCTCTTTACCGGACTCCAAGTGAAGGTGACCGCGGTGTTGAGCTCTTGGGCCTTGCTTAATACCAGCACCGAGTCAGAGACCTTAATGTGCATGTCGTCAGGCTGCTCTGGCAACGTGTAATAGGTTGGGTCGGAGTTGCACGACGCAAGCATCACCAGCATTATTGCCAGTGGCATATATAAATATGTAGTCTTCATTGATGAATCGTGTTTAATGAAATCCTTTTTTCTTTTGTTACCTTTAAAGTGACCGTTCCTTAGTCATCCCAGTAGGGAGGCTGCACAAGGTTGGGGTTCTTGTCGTATTCGTCGATGTAAATGGGGAACCAGTAATACTTACGGTCCCAGATTCTCGTTTGGAATACAGTCCTCTTGTAGAAGGTCGTAGGTGTGTTACCGCTGTTGGCGTTCATACCGTAGTCGTCGCCGGTCATTTCAGGCAGGCTCTCAGCAGCTTTCCATCTGCGGATGTCGAACCAGCGGTTGTCCTCACAGCAGAGTTCAACTCGGCGCTCCATGTGCACGGCTTTGCGCACCGCCTCCTGCGTGTTGTCGAGATGAATGTACTTCTCGTCCAGAGCATCGACATTTTCGAATGTGTACTCACGCACACCGGCACGCTTACGGATGCGATTCAGATAGACAAGAGCCGACTCGCGTGCCTCAGTTGTATTATAGGCTTCGTTCTCAGCCTCAGCATAATCAAGGTAGGTGAAGGCCAGTCGGTAGACGTATGCCTGTCGGCTTGTCACCTGTCCGGTCTTGATGTTGTCGGTCATACGCAGACCCTTTCGTAGCAAATAGCCATTCTGCGGCGCATCGTGAGGTGAGCTGGACCGTATGTTGTCGGTGTGGTTATAGAGAAAGTCTGCCTTACGGTTCACGTAGTTGAGCCATGCTCCATTGAAGGTGACGGCGTTATAGAATCGGGGTTCGCGGTTGCAATACATATTGTAAGTGCCACGGGCTGTTACTTCACCTGCCTTGCCCGTACCATTTTCCCATTTTGTGTCGCGCTTGTCTACAGAGCTGGAGAATCCTTCCTCCTTATAATTGGAGTTGGGGTCGGTGATGGGCAGACCGTTCTTCATGAAGAATGCGTCCACAAGGCCCTGGTACACGCCAAGTCCGTTTCCGCCGCCCACTTCACGCACAGAGCACCAGGTGAGGTATTGGCGATAACTGTTGTCTTTGGTGTACGGGAAAGTAATCTCGTGGTTACCTTCGGTCCAACTGAGAATCTGAGCGTTATAGGTCGACATGAAAGGGTCTATGGTACCGTCGTCATTGGTGGCTGTGTAGAGTTCATAACCACTCTTCTCGGCCTCGTCGATACAGAGTTTGCAAGCCGCTGCTGCCTTTTCCCATTTCTTGGGATCATAGGTCGGGTTAAAGACCAGTTCGCCGTCGTGGTTGCGGAAGTTGGCATACCAAGGGTTGCCATTTACCAAAGGACTTGCAGCGAAGAGCAACATACGCGAACGGACGGTCAAGGCCATGATTTTCGTGATGCGTCCGTATTTGGACGGATCGGCGTAGACGGACGGCAGATGGTTAGCCGCGTCGAGCATGCTCGAATCACAGTAGCTCACCACATCATCGAATTTCGACTGTCCTATCATCAGGTCAGACAAAGTGAAGTCGGTTGGTGCGATATAGTCTGGACGGAACGGAATGGCTCCGTAGTTCTCGGCCATGAGCCACCAGCCATAGGCGGTGAGGAATTTGATTTCGTTCTTGATATTGTCGACTTCACTCTGAGGCAAGTCCTGGTCGGGCAGAGCCTTGATGTTTTGTCGCAGAATATAGGCCTGACGGATGTAGCGGGGCATGCCAGCCCAGAGGTCACCATTCCATGGGGAGTTGATAGTCCATTCACCAAAAATCTTGGGTATCGTAGTGCTCCATTGCCATTGTCTCCAGCGTTGCGAAGGAGTCACATCGTCAGCAAATACTTCGTAGCCATCGTTGGTATAGTTGTATTTGTCAGGGGTATGGATAATGTTGTAGACATAAGACAGCATGGAGTAGACCTTGTCACGGTTGGTAAAGACCATGTCGAGGTCAAGCTCCGTGTCGGGCTCCTTATCGAGGAAGTCGGAACAGGCTGTCAGACTTGTCATACATAGCAAACCAGCTGCTATATAGAGTTTTGAAAATATCTTTTTCATTATTTTGCTTATTTGTTTAGAAGGTGATGTCAAGACCGAATTGTATGGACTTGTTCATGGGGTAACGAAGTCCGTCACTGGTGCCAAGCTCGGGGTCCCACAGCTTGAAGTTGGAGAAGCATAAGAGATTGTTCCCGCTCACATAGACGCGCAGCGATTTGGCGTATAACGAATGGAGCCAGTTCTGCTTGAAAGTATAGCCAAGCTCCAAGGTCTTCAAACGAAGAAAGCTCATGTCCTTTTTCCACCATGTGGAGGCCCGATAGTTGTTCAGATAAGGACTGTAGCGCAGTCTTGGCCAGAAGGCATAGGGATCCTGGTTCTCTTCCGTCCAACGGTCATTGAGATTCTCTGCATAAGCATTGCCCTGCACGGTCGTTCCACTACCCGGGATGAAATAGGCTGAGCCACCGATGATGCGGTGGGTGTCGCCGGTTCCTTGGAAGAAGAAATTCAAGTCAAAACCTTTCCATGCCACGGTGCCTCCAAAGCCATACACGGCGCGGGGGTCAACGGTGCCTCCGATATAGCCTTCGTCCTGCTCGTTGATGACACCATCACCGTTCATGTCGATATATTTGATGTCGCCGGGCTTCACATTGGCACCACCCACTCCACTCTGCGAGGGAATACCAAACTTCAGCGTGCCGTCCTCATTAAAGTCGTCCTTGCTGAAGAGTCTTTCGGCCGTGAGTCCCCAAAGCTCGTTGAGCGACCGCCCGGTCTGTGCGCGATAGGTGCCCTTTCTCTTTTCTGCCTCATCGTATTCGTCGACGCGGTTCTTTGCGTATGTGAAGTTGAAATAGGCGGAAGTGAAGAAGTCCTGACTCCACTGCTTCTTGAAGTTCATTGTCACCTCGAAGCCCGCATTGGTCACCTTACCGAAGTTAGCCCAGGGCGCATTCTGGAAACCGGTCTGTGTGGGTACCAGCCTGCGCTGCATGAAGATATCCTTGCGCTTCTCCTTGAACAGGTCGACATTGAGGTTGAGCATATTGAAGAGTCCCAGCTCAATACCGAGATTATATTTTGTAACGGTCTCCCACGTGAGGTTAGTGGCACCGATTTGTCCTTCCGTGATACCGGTATAGCTACGTTGCCCCGTTGTTCCCCATTTATAACCACTGGCATCGGTATTGAGCGTGGTCATATAGGCAAATCGCCGTCCCGGAAGGTTATCGTCGCCGGCTTGTCCCACACTGGCACGGAACTTAATCAGGTCAAAGGTGGATCGCAGCTTCTCCATCCAGGGCTCCTCACTCATAATCCATCCAAGAGCTACCGACGGGAAGAAGCCGAATCGTTGCCCCTTGGCAAAGTTCTCTGAACCATTGTAGCCGAAGTTGAACTCACCGATATAACGGTTGTCATAGGTGTAAGAGAGTCGTCCGGCAACACCTTGCTTACGGAAGTCCTGAATGTCGCCATTGTCATAGGACTGCTGGTTGTAGAGGAAGAGTGCGTCGACGTTGTGCTTGCCAAACGAGCGGTTGTACATCAGGTCGGCCTCGAGATAGATGCGGCTGTTTCCATAGTTGCTGCTATTGTAGCTGCCCATCGATTCGTCACCAGTGCTGGCAACATCGTAGATGAGGTTACCTTCAGCGTCGCGTCCAGTAGCAGGATATACACGTTGCGTGTTGGCCGTACGTCCACGCGTGCTACTGTTCCATCGGTCGAAACTGAAGATACCCTTTGCCTTGAGTCCGGGAGTGATGAACTTCAGATTCTGCTCTACGGAGAACAGGGTCTCAATCTTTGAAGAAGTAGTGAGGTCGTATCCACCCTGAGTTACTTCAGCCCATGGGTTGGAGCGGCTTGCTGCCACGGGAATACTTCCGTCGCTATAACGGGCCGGATAAACGAAAGGCAACGTAGCGAAAGCATTCGAGAAAGCATTGTCGGTGTTGACACGCTGCTTGCGGAAGCGATTCAGATATCCACCGATATTGACACGCAGCAAGGTGGTCTTAGTGACATCCATATCTATATTAGAATGGAGGTAGAACTGCTGGTTGTTGGTGCTATTGTCTACAGCCAGCGTCTTGTCCTGTTCCAGGATGCCCGTCTCGCGGAAATAGGATGCCACGATGGAGTAGCGAAGGAAGTCGGAACCTCCACTGATGTCAAGGTTGCCCCTCGTCGTGTAGGCATAGTCCTTGGTGATGGCGTCTATCCAGTTAACGTCGGGATAGAGGTCGGGGTCATAGTGGCTGCGCGTGCGGTCAATCTGCGTCTGAGTGAAGGGCTCCACCTGCCCGTCCTGGTCAGCAAGCTGATTGAGCAGGGTCATATAGTCGGGAGCATTGAGAAATTTCGGCAGCATCGTCGGCTTGTTGACTGACTGCTCGAAATGGAATTTCACTGAAGGTGGTCCTATCTTGCCGTGCTTCGTTGTGATAACAATCACGCCATTAGCACCACGCACACCATACATAGCACTGGCTGAAGCATCTTTCAGGACCGAGAACGACTCAATCTCCGAGGGGTCGATGTTGTTCAAATCACGTTCCACACCATCGATGAGCACGAGAGGGTTATTGCTGCCCGAAAAGGTGTTGATACCGCGAATCCAGAAGTTTGAGGAGTCGTAACCGGGCTCACCGGAACGTTGTATGCCGATGATTCCCGACAACTTTCCTGCCAGATTGTTGGTCATGTCGCGGCTGGTACCATAGTGGAGTTCCTCAGGCTCAATGGTCTGGATGGACCCTACTACCGATGCCTTCTTTTGCGTGCTGTAACCGACAACGACGACATCGTTGAGCTGGCTCGACACCTCTTCCATCTGGATGTCCAGGATTTTAGAACCGTTGACGGTAATGTCTTGATCCTTGTAACCTACATAGGAGAATCGCAGTGTCTGGCGTCCGGCCGGCACCATGAGGGTGAACATACCGTCGACATCGGTGATGGCACGGATGGTTCCCTTGGATTCAACAACGGTAATCGTTACGCCAATGAGTGGTTCACGGTTGTTATCGGTGACAACACCGGTCACCTTTACTTTCTTCTGCTGGTCGGCAGTGTAGGTGCTGTTGGTGGGAGTGACCGATGCTACGGCAGAGCCACTGACAGACAACATCGCAGCCGACAGCAACGCTATGCCGAAGAATCTCTTCTGAAGGCAACAGCTGACATCTCTTGTGTGATAGTGCTTCATTTAAGTTTAGTTATTGATAATCTTTGGGCAAAGATAGCAAAAGCCCTCCGTACAACAAATAGAAGCGTGAAATGTATAAGCATTGGCAAGGTTATATTTTCACAATCACCTTAATGTCAATGATTTACTTCCAGACCACCCTACTATTTGTATTAAGCCTGTAGTTGACAGAAACAGCCAGTTGTGGCTTGAATGGGACGCTTTTGGGCCTGCAATGTGAAGGTAACACGGTAATAGCCAGGACCGTCAATCCCCAATTGTGCTTCTATCATCGATGGACTGAGTCACGCTATCGCTCGAGCTCTTGGAGCCGGGAGCCGCCCACCACCGGAAATGAGAAAGCCCCTGTTGATGATGACGAACGGTCCACTGCCGGGGCAGCTTGCCTGGCTGCTCGCAGGGAAAGTGACACCAAGAGTGAGCTGAATGTGACGGGATGAAAGGTGATTGTGCGTGGCAATTGGACTAAGGGGCAACCAAGTTGCTTGCGGACGTCTACGAGGACCGCTCGGAACACCAGGGACGATATAGGGGCAAAGCTATGGTTCTCGCGGGGTCAAGGCCGTCTTCTCGTGGGGTCAAAGGCCTGGGTAAAAATGTTGTAATCCTATAGAAAAAGATCGTTCGCTACGCAGCGAACAATCAAAAGCTACGCAGCGAACGACCAACTGCCTGGCAACAAAATCAGGAATTAGAAAACGCTGACACGTTCGGAAGCTTTCAGAGTGAGTCAAAAACTCATGACCTTTGACTCGAAGTCCTCATTGGGTATTCTCGACCGATTCTTTGCGCGCGTCTTATAAGTATTGACCGTATGGACCGAATAGCCCAGGAAACGAGCTATGCGCTCGCTGTCCTTTATGCCCAATCGGATGAGGGCGAAAATGCGCATTTCGCTTGTCAGCTGATTCTCCTCGTTGGGCTTTTTCCTGTTAGGCTCATCGAAAAGCGAGTTGTATTTATCCACGAAGTCGGGGAACAGCGCGAGGAAGGTTTTATCAAAGTTGCCAAACATATTCTTCCGTTCCTCACTGAGCTTATCCTGACTCACCGTGGAACTTATCTCGTCATAACGCTTGGTAATGAGCGAGCGGCTGATTTTGTTGAACAAGTGTTCCAGATAGCCAATGAACTCGGATGTGTCATAGAGTGTCCGTCCAATGTACTCATCCTTGATTCGGTTGGCTTCCTTCAGCTTGTCGTTGGCCTGCTTGAGATTTTTCAGATGTTGGACATTGAGCGTCTGTATGGCTTTCAGTTTCAGATTCTGCTTGCGGATGTAAACATAGCCAAGCGTGGAAAAGAGCGCAAGAAGTACGGCAAGGATGATGACCACCACCAGCAGGTTGCGCTCACTGCGCAGAGCCTCAAAACGCTCCTTCACGATGACGGGTAGAATCTTGCCTATCTCGGCAAAACGGATTTGCGCGTTATAGAAATCCAGCCACTCCAGGGCCTGCGTCACATAACGGCTTGCCCTCACATCATCGGTCTGTCTTATGAAGTTGCCTACCTGATAAAGCGAGGTAATCTCACGAGTTGTCGACTCATTGTCAAGTATGGCTGATTGTATGAAAGCAATGGTGGCCTGGCGCTTGTTGCCAAGATGATACCACGACCAAGCCATATCAGCCAAGCGCATAGCGCGCACATGTTTATCCAGATTTTTGTCAGCAAGCGCTTTGGAGAAATAGCCTATGGCCTCGTGATGCCGACGCAGACGGGCCGACCTTGTGGCCTTGTAGGCATACCATTCAGATGTTTCAGGTTTCGACAAGGCAATGAGCGAATCAAGGGCCATGCTTAGCTCATGTTCATAGATGGAATGGCTGGGCTCATA
>ONMG01000147.1 GCA_900318855.1 uncultured Prevotella sp. | reverse complement strand
GTGCTTGCAGAGTTGCCATACGGCATTAAGCACGGAGTCAGAGCTAACGAAACTGGACGCAGCATCATCGAACGGCTCATGTACCTCGGTCCGGCTCACGCTGACGATGGACGGCCGGACTCCACGAATCTCGGCATAACGGAATGGCATCACCTCACCCACATACCTCGGCATCAGAATGGGCAGCATACCACTGTCATTCTCCTTTGTCGTCGTATTGCGGGCATCCTTGCGCAAGACAAGTGTATAGGAGCGTTGCCCTGGCTGCGTGGTCAGCGTATACGAGGCAAAACGAATGCTGCCTCCCGGCAAACTGTCCACCCGGTCGCCTTTGCATTTCTCGCCTAAACGCACCGTAAAGGATTCAGCCTTTACAGGTGTCTCGGCAAAATGAATGCACAGAGTGCCAAAGGCATCGCACCCGAAGTCGACAAACAGTTCATTGCCCCTTGCTATCCTCTTCACGGGTGAGCAGGTGTCGGCTGTCAGCGGATAGGCGGGGAGCAAGGTGTCGGCAGCTTGCTGAGTCAGAAAACGGCGAGGCTTCGCCCATGGACTTTTCCGTCCACGGGCATCTGTCACTCTAACCGTCCAATAATAGGTTGATGAGGGGCGGAGCGGTTTACCCTGATAATCAGCCGCCGACAAGCTTCCCCGACGGAGGCCACTGTCCCACATGTCAGCATAGCCTGGGGCAAGACGCGCGGGCGAAGAAGCCACAAGGACTTGCCATCCGGCTTGCCGGCCTGCTGACAGTCCGCGTCCGCAAAGCCAGGAATAACGCGGCGAGCAGCTGACCCGGGCCTGCTGACCTGAGGCCATCATGCTGTCGGCATATTCCAGCAAGTCAACACGCAGACCATGAGGGGCCTCCTGCGCCAACAGGGCAAGAGGCCACGCTAGAAGCAAGAGCGCAACACCTCTCATCACACCTTCAATTATTTACCCATCGTGAACTCGAGCGTACCGCCGTTCATGATGTCACTGTGGGTGATGTAATCCTTCTTATAGCTCTTGCCGTTGAGCTTCACGGCTTTGATGTAGCAGTCATCCTTGCCCTTACGGTTGGTCTTCACCACAAACTTCTTGCCCGAAGGGAGCGTGATGTCAACGCGGCGGAACTGCGGTGAGCCAAATTCGTAGACTCCGTTGGCCGGATCAACGGGATAGAATCCCATGCTTGAAAGGATGTACCAGCTCGACATCTGTCCACAGTCCTCATTGCCTGAATAACCGTCGATACGATTCTTATACTGTTCGGTCATCACCTTATTGACATAATACTGTGCCTTGCGCGGTGCCCCTGCATAGTTATAGAGGTAAGCGCAGTGATGACTGGGTTCATTGCCGTGAGCATACTGCCCGATGAATCCGCTGGCATTACCGTTCTTCTCATCTTCTCCGCCCTTCAAGGTGAAGAACTTGTCGAGTTCAGCCGTAAACTTCTTATTGCCGCCCATCAATTTGATAAGGTCAGGCACGTCCTGAGGCACATACCAGCGATACTGCCATGCATTGGCCTCGGTATAGGGATTGCCACCGTTGCCGCCGTACTGTAGCGGATTGAAAGGCTCCAGCCATTTTCCATCGCTGTTCTTGGCACGGAAGAAGCCCGTTGAAGGGTCAAAGAGATTGCGGTAGTTGTGCGAGCGCTTCTCGAAATACTCATAATCGGCAGTCTTGCCTAAGGCCTTGGCCAATCGGGCCACACAAGCGTCGTTATACGACTCTTCAAGGGTGATGGACACCGACTGAGTCTGGAGGTCCTCCGGGTAATAGCCATACTTGTCGTAAATCTTCCAGGGCGAATTGCGATGCTCTCGCAGCGAGCTTCCCTTGACAGCTTCGTACACCCGGTCGACATCCACACCTGGGATGTGCTTGAGGGCTGCATCCACGAGCACAGGGATGGCATGATTACCTATCATGCAATAGTTATCGGTGCCCCAGAGTTGCCAGATGGGCAGATAGCCATAGGTGTCATACTGGCGCAGCATACTGTTGACAAAGCCTGCCACCCGGTCTTGCTTGAGTATTGTGTACATGGGATGACAAGCCCGGAAGGTGTCCCACAAAGAGAAGGTGCTGTAATGGGTTTCACCGGCAGGAAGCTTGCCTGTAGAATAGTCAGCAAACATGAAGTCGCCGTTGCGGTCGGAGATCGTGTTGGGCTGGATGTAAGCATGATAGAGTCCGGTGTAGAAGATGGCTTTCTGATCCTCGGTACCCTCAACACGCACATTGGCGAGTTCTTTCTCCCAGGAAGCCACGGCCTGCTGGTGAACAGCTTCGAAGTTCCATCCCGGATTCTCTTCCATGTTCTCCTTGGCATTAGCCACGCTCACCGGCGAAATGGCCACCTTGACCAGCAGAGGTTTCTCGCTGGGGGCAAAGCTCAGATAGGCCTTCACATTGCGACCGTTGGCCCAATCGCCGTCGGTGAAAACATTATTGTAGGCACGGAACACCTTGGCTGTGACAGGGCGGTTGAACTTTGCATAGAAGCACACCTTGCGATAGCGCTGCCAACCGTCAAGGATGCGGTAACCCTCCAGGGTATAGGGGTCGACGAGGCGTATCTGGGCATCGAAAATCTCCTTGATGCTCTTACCGCCATGCTGAAGGTCGAAGACGAGATTGTTTGCCTTTCCGGATGGGAAGGTGTAGCGGTGCATGCCGGTGCGCGTCGTTGCTGTCATCTCGCAGTTCACACCGCTGTCATCCAGCTTCACCTGGTAATAGCCGGCCGAAGCCTTCTCGTTGGCATGACTGAAAGCCGAGCTGTAGTCATTGGTCTTGGCAAGACTCTGCAAATCGCGCGTGGAGGGCATCACCAGGATGTCGAGCAAGTCAACGCAGCCTGTGCCGCTGAGGTGAGTGTGACTGAAGCCATAGATGCGCTTCTGACTGTAGTCGTAGCCCGAAGGATCGTAGCCCGAAGGCTTGTCCTTGACGTCAGGACTGAGCTGTACCATACCGAAAGGCACCGTGGCTCCGGGGAAGGTGTTTCCCATAAGACTGTTGGCATCCACCGCACCCGTTCCGATGAAGGGATTGATGTACTTCACTACACTCTGGTCCTCCTGCGCCATTGCCATCGTGGCGGTCAGGAGCATAGCCCATAATGTCAGGTTTCTTTTCATTCTCATAATCTAAAGTTTACAGTTATCATGTGTATATCTCTTGTGTCTCGCGTCATTAGTTTCTGTCTGCCTGTTACCACAGGAAGCTTGTTGGTTTCAAGGCGTAAAGTTACTAATTTTATCACTTAGTTGGTATTGATTTAAGCTTTTTTATCTCATACACACCAAATTCCCCACCCCGCCCTCACTGCTCCTTGCCCAAGGAAGGGAGCGGTTCTGTCTGCTGTCAGCCTACTGCTCATCAGAAGCGCTCAACCTGCCGCAGTGCAGACGCCATCTGTGGTGCCGTTGCAAGGCGCGCGTCCGCGGATGACTGTCCAGATACTCGATTTTGGTAACGATGAAGAAGCTCACCATCCCCAAGCCCAACAGTTCGAATATTGCTATCAATCCTTCAAGCATAGTAACCTCCTTATCCTACTTCGTTTCTCACCCATGCAACAGCAAATGGCATACCTTGAACACCATAAGCCTCGAACGACATAGTGTCAGCCTTAGGAGTGCCAGTTTGACATATTTCGCCCTTAGGCACATTCCTTGCAAACCGAGGGGTGATGAAGCTACCGAGGCAAGAAAAGCCAAGTAGCATATGTAAGCAATTAGGAGGTAAAGATATGATGTTAGCACGTAGAAACAACAATGATTGGATGTCGAATTTCTTCGACAATTTCTTTGATGACAGTTGGATGCCGCGTACAAAGGCTACAGCTCCTGCCGTCAATGTGAAGGTGAACGACAAGGCTTACGTGATGGAGATTGCCGCTCCTGGACTGAAGAAAGACTACTGCCGGATTAGCATCAACAGCGATGGCAACCTTGAGGTGAAGCTGGAAGACAAGTTCGAACACAAGCAGGAGGACAGGAAAGAGCACTACCTGCGCCGGGAGTTCTGTTACTCCAACTATGAGCAGACGTATGAGCTTCCTGACGATGTGGACAGAAACAAGATAACCGCAAAGGTCAACGATGGAATCCTGTCGATTGAGCTTCCGAAGAAGGAGGAGCAGAAGGCAGAATCCAAGCAGACTATTGAGGTGTGCTAAATACAAGATGAGGCCCGGGCTACTGAGCCTCAGAGAGATTAAGCATCCGCCCCCGGCGGGCAGTCGGTTCCCCACAAAGGGTACCGGCCACCACCGGGGGCGGATGTTTTATGCTCATTTCTTAACGGGCATCCAGGTGCAGATTTGCTTACCGTCCCAACCGTTGACTGAGGCATAGTCGGTCATGCGGATGTCGCCTTCCGAGGTGGGGACAAGAAATTCCATGCGCGTGGTGGAAAGAGTTGGCTTCACGCTTCTGATGTTCACCTCGCCTTTATCGTCGGCCACAATGTTCACCGGGCGAGCGTAGGTAGAGTCAATGTTCTCATCGCGGGCCAGAACTATGGGACCATACTGGAGAGCCACGAAGGAGCCGGCAGGATAGCCGTCGGTGGCAAAGGAGGGAATGAGGCGGCAGCGCATATCGAAATCAAGACTGATGACGTCACCCCGGCGCCACATGCGGCTGACGGAGAGATAGGTGCCGGGCTTCACGCCATTGATTTCCCGGCCGTTCACCTTCACGCTGACATTAGCTCCGCACCACGACGGGATGCGCAGCTTCATGGTGAACGTCTCGGCCTTGAGCTTGCGCAATACCACCGTCACTTCGTCCGAGTAGGGCAACTGCGTATTGATGTCAAACTTCACTTCGCGTCCCTTTGCTGAGCGGGCCGTGACCGAAGCCGCATTCCAAAGGTTGATGACAGGGCCCTCGTCGGCTTGCATCACCTCTACATAGGGGATATAGGCCAAGCCCATGGGACCATTGAGGTTGCAGCACGTGACGGGCAGCCCGTCGACGGTAGTACCCCATCCGCTGTTGGTCACCTTATGTCCGTTGAGCAGATTCACATAGCTGAAGCCATCGCCCTTAGGCTTCATGGCTCCGATGAGACCGTTGTAGGCGTAGCGCTCGATATAGTCGGCCGCCGTCACGTCACCGGTGAGGCGGAGAATCTGTGTGCAGAACTTCATCCAGGTCACTCCCACACAGGTCTCCATCATCCTTTCTATCTTGGGATTCGACTGCTGGAATCGCGTGTCATCCCATGCCTCCCCCCTCCAACGGGGATAATAGGGCTGATCGCCTCCTCCATTGCCTATCAGGGTTATCTCGCGCTCCTTCACTTGGTTGAAGAGGTTAACAATCTGCTGCCGAGCAGTGGCATCGCCCGTCACCCGATAGTATTCGGCAAGCCCCTCGAAGATGGAAAGCATCTCGTAGGCCTTAGGGTAGCCCTTCCCCATCTTACGGGGCAGCACATTGTCGGAGGCTTCCTTGAAGAGGTCGGCGCCACGACAGCCTCCCTTGCGGATGACGTAGCGCGCGAAGTCAAGATAGCGCTTGTTACCCGTGATTTCATACAGGCGCACCATAGGCTCCAGAATGGACGACGACTCGATGCCATTAACACTCCATCCCTGCTTGGTGATGTCGGCCTTAGGCGCGTCGCCCACCTGATCGACGACGCTGTTGGCCTCGTCAATCATCGCCTTGAGCACTGCCGGATCGCGGTCGACATGCCAGTAATACTGCGTCATACCCAAAAGGATGTACTTGCGCTCCCAGAGGTCGCCACCCCGGCTGTCGGGTTGCTTCTCCACGGGCACACAAGCGATGGTGCCGTTGCTCCTCACCGTTGAGAGAGCATCCTTCATAGTGGCTTGGAGAATGCGCTTGAGCTCGGGATCGTGATTGTAGCGGTAGTACATAGCCCCGCTGCGCACGGCCTTGCCCCACATCTCGCCCAAACCGAACTTGGAACGCCCCTTGCGATAGAAGTCCACAAGACCTTTATAGGGCAGCACACCTTTGTTCCAGTGCTGCTCGCTGTTCCGAATGTCGTTCTCAAAGAAGTTGGTGAGTTGGATACAACCGTCAGGCAATGGACGGATGACGTCCTTGACCGCATGATGCTGGGCTGCAACACCAAGGGGCAGCAAGGCTGCAAAGAGGCCGATAAGCTTTATACATTTCATAGATATCGCTGATTAGATGATTAATGCAATGTTTTAACAAATAGTCGATTATCAAGCACAAAGTTACAAAATAAAGGCTAAAGCACAAAGTTTTCACCGTCTTTTCTTCGTATTGAACACACATCAGAACCTGACTTCGTCACTTTTTTAAGTAAGTGCTACAACTCACTGATAATCAATTCTGGTGAATTCCAATATGGGTGCCCCGAATCCCAATAGAAGGAAAATCATGTACAGGCTTTGTCCCCATAGGGGGGGGGGTGAGCCTGTACATGACGAAAATCGCTAAAGCGTAAAATTGCCCTCAGGCATAAAATGGGTCACAGGATATGCCTTGTGGGTTAGTTAATCGCTATCCAAGCACAGTGCACCCGCGGAACATCCTGTCCCCCAGAAAAGGTCGGCCACCAGGTAATAACACCGACTCCAGGACGTTATAACCTAAAGCACCATAAACATAAAGGAATGAAAAACGACGATTTGAAATGGACAACCCTGGAGTCAACTCTGCTCATCGAGCGCCCCTGGCTGGCTGCACGACGCGACAAAGTGAGACTGCCCGACGGCCGAATCAATGAGGAATACTATGTGCTGCACTATCCCACATGGGTGAATGTGATAGCAGAAACCACAAGAGGAGAGCTTATCATGGAGCGACAGTACCGCTACGCTTTGGGCATTGTCTCCGAGGAGATTTGCGCCGGAGTGGTAGAAAAAGACGAGACCCCTCTGCATGCCGCTCAGAGAGAGCTTTGCGAGGAGACAGGCTATACGGGCGGACAGTGGGAGCAACTGATGACGCTGGCTCCCAACCCGAGCACCATGGACAACGTGTGCCACTGTTTTCTGGCCCGGGGCGTGGAGAAGACCACGGGACAGCATCTCGATGCCACCGAAGATTTGAGAGTGCTGCTGCGAAGCCGGGCTGAGGTATTCGCCATGCTTCAGCAAGGCCGCGTCATGCAGGCCATGATGGCAGCGCCACTATGGAAGTATTTCTTTAGGTTCCCGGTGGTGGAAGAGATGCCACAGCACGGCGCCCGGATGATGCCATAGCATCCTCGGACCTGCCCACCGCATCACCTGGCGTATGCGCTCGCGTTTCTCAGGCGCATAGCAGTGCACCTGGCAGTGCTGACAGGCTGGCTTGCCCTCACCCCATCGGCAATGCTCCAGTCGGGCCATGCAGTAGACACGCAAGTTCTCCATCTCCTGCTCTATGCCCGGCTCATGACGGTGGTAACGGGCATAGAGATTTATCATCTGCGCCACAATGCGCTTCTCCTTATCAATTTCTTTTCCCATACAACTTTATTCATTCAATGCGCCACACTTTGGGCAGCGCCCTTTATGCCTCAGTTTGGCACCGCAGTTACCGCATATATACTCGGCATGAGCATAGTGGAAATAGCGCCAAAGGGCGAAGAAGACGAAGGCCGCGAAGAGGATGTAGCCCACATAGTAAAGGGTGGTGATACTGAACACGATATAACAGGCTGCGCATACGGCCAGCAGGCCGCTCAGATAGAGTACCGCGTCGGCCGTAGACAGCTGGTGACGGGCATCGTCGACAGCTGCAAGCCCCACGATGAGCATTGCCCAGACCGATATGAGGAACACCGAGAGCAGAGGCCCTACGGAGAAGGGATTGAGCGTGGGATGGAAATAGAAGTCCTGCCACGCCTCGGGAGCAAACATCTGGATGCTGTCGTAGAAGGTGGCCGAGGCCGACACGATGAGCGTCAGCAGTGTGGGATAGAAGGAGTCGATATCCCGGAAGATGACAATGTGTGCCCTGGCGCGCATCAGCTTGCGCATCGAATAACCGATACCTATCAAGGCTATCACCACAAGGAAGATGATGAGATGGGTGTCGGAGAACACGGAGATAAATTGGGAAATGGGATCGTCGGGCACCACCCTGCGCAGCATCGACTTCTCCTGCACCCACCCGAAACGGCCCGGAGCTGTGGCCAGTTCCACCCACACTGAGTCGATGGAATCGGTGGAGAGGGTGCGAATGTCGGCCACGGCCACTCGCTCATGGCGATGCACGGCAAAGGAGTCGGTGAGCAGGCCCGAGAGCTTCTCCTCGGGCTGCTGAACAAGCAGGAATATGGAATCGGACTTCACCACAAAGTTGAAGCCGCGATTGTAATGGTGCTTGACATTAAACGAGATGGAGTCACGCTGACGGGCCGAATAGTGGGCACCGAAGCCTGTGGCGGCACCGGGTTTATGCCAGCACGAGCTGAGTAGCAGCACAACCAGCAAGCCTGCAAGTCCAAGCCCGCGGATGGGGCGCATGCTGCGCAGAATCCGATGAAGAAGTGGCTGACAATGAGGGGTACACATCATTTGGGGAATATAAGATTAGAGGAACGATTCATGGAGTATCGTCGGCGTAGATATTCATCTGACACTCGGCACAGTTGAACTCTAGCCGGAAGAGCTTACCATTGCCGAGCCGCAGGCGCAGCGGCTCCTTCCATTCCGGTCGTCTTCCGCCACGCTTCACACAGTAGCCAAGGGCATAGCGCAGACAATGTCGGCACTGCATGACCAGTGGATGGGCCATTGTGCAGCCGAGCTCGAAGGCGGGCGTACTGTCGCTGAGTCCGTGGGCGGTATAGAAAGCACGTGCCGCCCGGTTGGCTATATTATATAGGTAGGGGAAACGGGCATACTCCCGCTGCCAATTCTCCACGGGCGCTGCAGTTGCCGGAGCCGACGGATGAACAGCCGGGCAATGCTGCTGAAGCTTCAGGATGAGGGCTGTCACACAGCGTCGGCGCACATCGGCAAGCAGACTGGAGGGAATGAAATAGGCATCGGCCTGGCGCACATCACACTGGCTGCACACAAAGGGAGTGTTGCCTAACTTTTCGAGTTGCCGCACGATATTGTCATGCTGAGGCCGCTGCGCCCTCTGATGTTCAAATTCTACGGTGGCCTCGGCGCATTGCTCACCACAACTCATTCTCAGTCTGAAGCCAGTATCGACGGGTTCCAGCACCATGTCCACCGCCAGCCGTCGCTCGGCCGTGGTGCCGGCCAGCAACTTCGAGAAGGCCTCGTCGCTGCTGCGGTAGAGAGCTATTCCGGGCTTGAGCTCCGACTGCTGCCGATGTGGAAAAAGGCGGTTGCCGACAGCACGGTTGACACGGAACCCCACCAACTCACGCTCGCTGTTGATGAAGCATAATCCGTCGCCGTTGGCAAACGATGCCGTACCGGCCACCGTAAAGCTGTCGGCCCTCACTTCCTTCACCGTGCCCACATACTCTCCAAGTGCCTTCGGGGTGTTGGGCGAGAAGATGTCAGGCTGCCGACCGGGGTAGAAATAAGTGGTGTAGCCTCGGTTGAAAGTCTTTCGCAAGTCGGGCTTGAAGGTCAGTGTGGAATGTCCGTTCGAAGCACGACAATAATCCTTGGGCCTCCGACGGATAAGCGCATCGAGCTCCTCCGAATAGGCTGCCACCACATTCTTCACGTAGTCAGCGTCCTTGAGTCGTCCCTCAATCTTGAACGAGCATACTCCGGCATCGGCCAGCTCTTCAATATGGCCGTGCAGACAGAGGTCCTTGAGTGAGAGCAGATGACTCTGATGCACAAGCTCACGTTCGTCGGCATCAAGCAAATCGAACTTCATGCGGCAGAACTGCGCACACTCGCCCCGGTTGGCACTGCGCCCAAAGCAATACTGCGAGGCATAGCATACACCGGAGTAGCTCACACAGAGCGCGCCGTGGATGAAAGCTTCCAACTCGATATCGGGCACCGCTTCGTGAATGGCCCTGATCTCCGGAAGCGAAAGCTCGCGGGCCAGCACCGCACGGGCAAAGCCCAGGTTGTGCAGCCACCTCACTTTCTCGGCTGTCCGCGTGTCACACTGTGTACTGGCATGTAGGGGCAAGCGGCCGGAGAAAGGGAGCAGCCCCATGTCCTGCACCAACAAAGCGTCGGCACCGGCATCGGCCAGGGCATTGATGAGGTTGCCCGTGGCCTCAAGCTCACGGTCGTAAATGATGGTGTTCACCGTCACATAGACCTTTGCTCCAAAGACATGGGCATAACGGCATAGCTCGGCGATATCCTCTGTGGAATTGCCGGCGGCAGCACGGGCTCCGAAGTGGGAGGCTCCGATGTAGACGGCATCGGCTCCATGATCGATGGCTGTCTTTCCTATTGCTGCGTTCTTTGCCGGGGCAAGTAGTTCAAGCGTTCGCATAAGGCATGATGTTTCTCGTCAGCAGCACTTCCTCACCGGATGTCCTCCAGCCGGTAAGGTGTCTCCTGATAGACGTAATAGTTGATCCAGTTAGAAAACAGCAGGTTGGCATGCGCCCGCCAACGCACCAGAATGCCCTTCTCGGGGTCATCGTCCTGATAATAGTTGCGGGGCATAGCCACGTCATTGCGTTTGCCGAGGTCACGCCTGTATTCCTTATCAAGCGTATCAGGAGCATACTCCAGATGGCCCATGATGAAAATCTCCCGTCCGCCTCGTGCCATGACCATGCTCACGCCACTCACATCCGACTCGGCTATGAGTTCAAGCTCCGGATGGGCAAGAATATCGGCCCGATGGACTTCTGTGTGGCGGCTGTGCGGCATGAAAAACACATCATCGAAGCCGCGGAAGATGGGCAGCATCGGCTGCAAGGGGTGCTGTTCGAAGATGCCGAACATCTTCATGTTCAAGGGATACTTGGGCACACCGTAATGATAGAAGAGACCAGCCTGCGCAGCCCAACAGATGAACAGCGTAGAGGTGACATGCGTGCGGGCCCAGTCAAAAATCTCGGTGAGCTCGCCCCAATAGTTCACATCCTCGAAAGGCAGCAACTCAACGGGAGCACCGGTGATAATCATTCCGTCCCAGTTCTGCTTCGAGATAACACTGAAGTCCTTGTAGAACATCATCATATGCTCTATGGGAGTGTTCTTGGGCGTATGACTGCGCAGCCTGAGGAAGTTGACATCAATCTGAAGCGGCGTATTCGACAGCAGCCGGATGAGGTCGGTCTCCGTGGTTATCTTCAGAGGCATGAGATTGAGAATCACTATCTTCAGCGGACGAATCTCCTGGGAGTGAGCTCTCGACTCATCCATCACGAAGATATTCTCCTTCTTGAGCAAATCGATGGCAGGCAGCCTGTCGGGTAATCTTAGCGGCATGGTTGAAAATTAGAAAAAGGAGGGCGGAGAAGTCTGCATCCCCACCCTCAATGAATCAGTTTACCAAAGTTGGAGGCGCTTCTCCTTCGGGAGATACATCTTGTCGCCAGGCTTTACGCCATAGGCATCATACCAGGCCTGCACGTGAGGCAGTGCACCGTCGACACGCCACTTGCCGAGCGAATGGGGGTCACGCTTCACGCGGTTGCGGATTTCCTCATTGGTGATGTTGCTGGCCCAGACACCGGCATAGGCGAGGAAGAAACGCTGGTCAGGAGTAAAGCCGTCAATGGTCTTGAGCTTCTTGTGGGCCGTGGCATTCTTATAAGCATTGAACGACACTTCAAGGCCTCCGTGGTCGGCAAGATTCTCACCAAGCGTAAAACGGCCGTTGGCATGCAGACCCGGCAGCACCTCGATGCCGTCAAAGTAATCGGCATAGAGCTTAGCGCGCTGCTCGAAGCCCTTGGCGTCGCTGGCCGTCCACCAGTCCTTCATATTGCCGTCGGCATCATACTTCCGGCCTTGGTCGTCGAATCCGTGAGTCATCTCGTGGCCGATGACGACACCGATGGCACCATAGTTGAAAGCCTCATCAGCCTTGGGGTCGAAGAAGGGGCGCTGAAGGATTCCTGCCGGGAAACAGATTTCATTAGTGGTGGGATTGTAGTAGGCATTCACCTGCTGCGGGGTCATATACCACTCATCACGGTCGACGGGCTTTCCGGCCTTGCGTGCAATGGCATCATCATTCTGGAACTTGCGGCAGGCAAGCACATTTTCATAGTAGCTCTTCGTGGGATCAATGACCAGCTGGGAGTAGTCACGCCACTTGTTGGGATAGCCCACCTTGACATAGAACTTGTCGAGCTTCTTGTGGGCATTGGCCTTGGTGGAATCGCTCATCCAGGTCTGGGCGTCGATGCGCTGGCCCAGACTCACCTGGAGATTGCGGATGAGCTCCTCCATCATCTTCTTCGACGACTCGGGGAAATACTTGCTCACGTAGATGCGTCCGAGAGCCTCTCCGAGTTGTCCCTCAACTTGATTGGTGGCGCGCTTCCACAAAGGACGGTCCTCCTTCCGGCCACTCATGGTGCGACCGTAGAAGTCGAAGTTGGCCTCACGGATTTCATCAGAGAGGTAGCTGGCAGAGCTACAGATGACATCCCACTCCATGAGTGCCTTCAAGTCGTCCGGGGTGTACATGCCGACCACCTTATCGAGACCGGTAAGGAACTCGGGCTGCCCGACGACAAGATTCTGAATGTACTGGCTCTTCACACCCTCGGCGTTGGAAAGCTGCTCGAACATCAGATTGGGGTAGTCCTGCTCGAATTCCTTGAGCGACATCTTGTGATAGTTGGCCTCAGGATCGCGGAGCTCCACATTGCTCTTCGAGAGCAGCGCCAGCATGGTCTCAATCTTGAAGATGCGGTCGGCCTTGGCGGCTGCCTGAGCCTGAGTGAATCCATAGAGACCGAACATGCGGGCAATGTGCTTCTTGAAGGCTGTACGGATGGCCACAGTGGCCGAGTCGTTGTTCACATACCAGTCCTTCTGGCCGAGCGTCAGACCGCCCTGACCCACGTTCATAATGTTGTTGACCACATCCTTCTCGTCGGCAGCGAAGCCCGTGGAATACTGCACGCCGTAGCCGAAGGGTGCATACTTGAGCTGCAACTGATGGAGTGCATCGAGCGTGGAAGTCGACTCAATCTCATTGAGCAGTGGCTTGACGGGGGCGATACCCTCCTTGTTGCGGCGGTCGACGTCAAGGGCCAGCTTATAGTAATCCGACAGCTTCTGCTCTATGGTGCCCTTCTTGTAGGTCTTCTTCTGCAGTTCGGAGAGGATGGTGTTAATCTGCTTGTTCACATTGTCCTGCAGCATGTCGAAGCTGCCATAGCGCGATTCAGCTGCGGGCAGCGGATGACTCTTCTGCCAGCCTCCTGTGGCAAACTCATAGAAATCATCAGCCGGGCGTACGCTACGGTCGAAGTTCTTCAAATCGATTCCCGACTTGCCTTGTGCCTGCGCACCGGAGACCGATGTCAGGAGCATGAGGAAAGCAGGAAGTAATTGCTTCTTGTTCATAATCTTATTGTTTTTTATCAGTTATTATCCTTATCATACTATAAGTCTTAAGCTTCTCGCCCCACAGCCTCAAGCTGCTCGGAGAGCTCAAGCCACCTGTCGTTCTCGTTCTCGAGCGCCTCCTTGGTGGAGGTGTACTCGGTGACCAACTCCATGTTGGAGGCGTTCTCGGGACTCATGAAGAGGGCGTCGAGTTCCTTGATGCGGGCCTCCATCGAGGCTATCTTCTTCTCCGACTCCTCGACGGCACGCTGTGCCTTGCGCAGCATCTTCTGATGGGCCTTATGCTCTTCGTACGACTGTTTGGAGGCCGCCG
>ONMG01000145.1 GCA_900318855.1 uncultured Prevotella sp. | reverse complement strand
TAGGCCTCCTTCAGCTCGTCACGGTTTTGGAACTCCGGCCAGTATTGGGCAAAGTCTTTATCCGTGGCAAAAGCATCCAGATAGGTGAACACTGCATTACCCTCAACATGTCCGGGGTCTTTCAGATTGACATGCGTGGGATCCGTGTACATCGAGCGCACCTTCTGCCAGACGGTGTCGGCATCGTCGCTCAAATAAATACAGTTGCCCAAGCTCTTCGACATCTTCTCCTTACCATCCGTTCCGGGAAGACGGCGCGCGGTGCTATTCTCGGGCAGAAGAATCTCCGGCTCCACCAGCACAGGGGCATAGACCTGATTGAATCGGCGCACTAATTCGCGGGTGAGCTCCAGCATCGGCTCCTGATCCTCGCCGGCAGGCACCGTAGTGGCTTTGAACGCAGCAATGTCGGCTGCCTGGCTCACTGGATAGCAGAAGAAGCCAAGAGGAATATTAGCTTCAAAATTACGCATCTTGATCTCCGTCTTCACCGTTGGGTTACGCTGCACACGCGATACGCTGACGAGATTCATCAGATAAGTGGTCAGTTCTGCCAATTCCGGCACGCGGCTCTGGATATAGAGGGTACACTGTGTGGGGTCAAGCCCGACCGAAAGATAATCGAGTGCCACCTCAACGATATTCTGACGTATCTTCTCAGGATTATCAGCATTGTCAGTAAGCGCCTGCACATCAGCCATAAAGACAAACATACGGTCGTAATCGCCCGCATTTTGAAGCTGGACACGACGGCACAATGAGCCGACATAGTGACCGAGATGCAGCTTTCCTGTAGGACGGTCTCCAGTAAGGATGATTTTTCCCATATTCTTTAGTATGTTATTTTGATATGCAAAGGTAGTGCAAACGAGGGGAACGACCAAGAAAAAGCTTCTTTTTCTTGGGCACTCCCGAGTGAAGCCTACACTTCTTGCGAAGCAAAAAGGAACAGCAAACGAGGGGAACGACCAAGAAAAAAGAGCTCAGTGGAAAATATCCGTGACTGGAGTTTCGATGGACTTCTGCGCACTTCGTGCTCGTGTGCCCCTACGGGGAACTGTAGCTGTGGAAGGACACGCCATCCCCGGTCTGCACTCCTATCGTCGCTTGACCGTGTTAATTATGCTTCAGCCCCCTCGGGGCTGCCCCTGCTGTATGCTTAGCATCCGCTCAGACATAGTTCAGCCCCACCACGACCTACGGCCATGATGGGGCTGAAAGAGAAAACGGACAGAAGGCAAAGCTTAGCGCACGTTCACCAGCTTCTCCACCTTGCTACTGCCATCGCTGAAGTGAGTCACCTTCAAGCTTACGCCCGTCCGAGGACGGCTGATGCGGCAGCCATTCAGGTCGTAATAATCGGTTCCGCTCACTTTCTTGCTATCCTTGACGCCTTTGACGCCAGTATTCACGAACGACCACCACTTTATGTCGGTGACCCTCTCCTGTCCGCCACCTTTATACACCAACTGAACGCCGATAGCGTAGAAATCATTCGTATAGGTGTTGAACGAGGCCCATGCCCTCGTAGGTTCACCATCCTTGGAGCCATTAACGGTGTAGAAGTCGCTACGGTCGGCAAACTGAACAGGAATCTCGGTCTGGTCGGTCTTCAAGGAGAAATAGGTGTCCGGCGAGAAGGTGAAGAGTTCCGGACTGGCGTCCTTCGAAGCCTTCAGATAGACACGGTAGAAGTACTTACCGGCATTCAGATAGTTGTGCTTATCGTCGAACTTGGAATAATGGAAGGTGATGTATCCGTAGCCGTTGTCGGCGGAATAGGCCACGCACTGGTTGGCCTGGAACTGCGGAGCCTCAGGCGTTGCGGGCACTTCGGTGTAAGGAGTGAAGTAAGGACGGATATACGAGGCCGTGAAGTAAGGCACCGTGTTGCCGGCATTGATGAGCCATGCCACGGAATCGGCCACTGCCTGGCTGACACCGAAGCTCTTACTACCGGCATCAAAATCCATGTCGAAGCCCGGGTTGAAGGTGAAGGTATTGTAGCTCGTATTTGTGCCGTAGGTGGGGTCGGTCTCCTCATGCAAGGTGTAGTTGGAGGTCATTGCATACAGGTGGAGATAGAAGGCGGAGTCAACACCAAAGTACTGATTGCTATCGAAGTGCACTTTGCTGCCGTTCAGCGTTCCCTTTATCCACTGGTCGTCCCTGTTATTATAAGGATTGCGCACATAGACATTCTCAGCGCCGACGATGGCCTTCACCACCTGCCAGTCATAAGCCGTGTCGGCATCGCCCGTCCGCATGAGGTAATCGTGGGCAAGGGCAAGCTCATCGGCCGAAGGTTGGTATTTAGGTGACTTTATCTTGTTGAGCACAATGTTGCCATCGCCATATCCAGCTCATAGCAGGTCATCGTTGACGAGTCCTATGAAATCGTCGCCCAACTGCAGGAGTGAATCGTTGCGCAGCACAAAGCGGATGCTGTCCTTTACGGTCTTGCCGTCGGCAAGCGTGTCGAGCTTCAGAAAGGGAGTGGTGCCGCCCCAGCCGTCGTCCACCATGTACTTCGTCATTGGGAATGCATAATAGAGCACTTCTGCCCCCTCGTCGTTCTGCTCACTGTACACAGCCTGAGGGAAGCGAGCCACCAGCGTGTCGCCCTTAAGGACCTGCAGCTTCAACCAGGAGGGCGAATAGAGCTGCGAGATGGGTTCCGAGAGGTAATAGCTTCCATCGGTGCCCTTCACGAGCGCTCCGACTGAGCAGTTGGAAGTGGCATAGTTGACCGACGCGCCATCATACGAAAAGTAGCTCATGCTCTTGGAAAGCCCCGACGAGAGCTCGCCTGCGGGAGTTTCGGTGAGCACCG
>ONMG01000144.1 GCA_900318855.1 uncultured Prevotella sp. | reverse complement strand
GCTCGCAGCCCCCGAGAGCGAATATCCAATGGTCTTACTTTGCGTTAGCGTTTGCAAACATAGTAACTATAGGATTACCATATAGGCCCCCAAGCATTAACCCCACAAAAACACCGACTTAACCCCGTGAAAACCACAGTGCTGACCCCTCTTGCAGTCCCCACTGTCCAGCTCTTTGTAGTCATCCGCAAGCTATGGGGGTGCTTGGACAGGGGATTAACTAATCCACAGAACACACCCAGTTCCCCCTGTTTTTCTTTTGGCAGCTTATGTCAGCAGAAGTGGCCGTTAGGGAGAGTTGTGACTGTTCCTAACAGCTGCGGGCTTCTGCACCATGAGTGTCAGGTGGCTCTGGACTATGCTGCGAAATAGGTCTCTTCCAAAGGCTTGACAGGAGTGCTCAGACTGCTTCCGCTGATATTCCACGGCTTTTGCCATAAAAACCCTAAAGATGGATTAAAACTCCGACGGGATGCGGTGTTTATGGGGAAAAAGCGTTATATTTGCAGCTGCAAAGGGTAGGGGCGCACACGCCGTCGGGCGAAGGGACGGATTGCCTCCTGCAAACCGCCAAAGAAAACAATAATTGAAAGACAACAGTCCTCCGGTTGAAGGTTGCCTTGGCCTTCGGCAAGGATAGAAACGAAGAATGAAAGCAAGCAACAGCATCATGCGTAGAGTTTGGACTCCGGTTGGCAGCCGTGTGTCCGCCTTCCTGCAATCGCGTGCAGCCAATGTCATAGAACGGCAGCGTGTCATTGTCTATCTGCTCCATGTCGTCCTTGTGGTAACGGTAGTCTCCATGCAGTTTCTGAGTATGGGTGGCTCACAGCAAGCGCTACCGCTCACGATGAGCGGCGTTCATCTTTTCGTCTGCTTGGTCTTGTTCTCACTCTATCTGGCCCGCAAGGTCACCATTCCCCAGGCGCTCACCCTTGTCACCCTTGTTTCTCAGGGCTGCATAGCGGTGCGTTGCTATTTCTTTGCGACGACACACAGCGACCCTCATTACCTTCAGCTCATCCTCGGCAATCAGGTCACCACGATGCTGGCCCTGTTCTTCCTCGTGCTGGCATTCGTAAGGCTCACTCCCTTCATCATCGCAGCCATCAGTCTACTGGTCTATGGTCTGACAGCCGCTTACCTGCACGCACCTTCCCTTTGGCTGGTGTTCTGCTTCTTCGTTTTCGTGGAGCTCTTCGTCTGTGTGCTTGGCGAAGTGCTGAGGCGCAATGTGATGAGGGTGTCGGAAGAGAACACAATCATGCATCATTGGGAGTCGACCTTGATTCGAGCCGTGCGGCTCAATGGGCGGGAGATTGAGGCCTATCTGCGGATGAGCAACGACAGCAATCCTACAGTTGATGGCGCCGACCGGTTCTTTGCCATGCTCACGCCCAAGTCGCAGCGCAACATCATCAATGTGGTGGGCCTCTATGTGAAAAGGCATATTGTGGAAGGCTGCGACTTGAAGACACTCTTCCCGGATTTCACCAAGACGGAACTCGATGTGTGTAAACTCATCCTGCAAGGGAAGAAGCGGGGGGAGATATGTCAGTTGCTGGGCAAGACTGAGAATAATATCGATGTGGTGCGCACACATATCCGCCGCAAGCTGAAAGTACCCGCAGGGCAGGATCTTCAGCAGTTTCTCACGGATATCCTGACCGAGAAGGGATATCCCCGAATCCAAGGTGAAGAAGCGCCTTGAGCGTGCTCCGATGACCTGCTGTCAGCCTTGCTCTCAAACCTTCTTGTGCCGTTCTGCCCGACTGTCAGTCCATAGTCGGGAAGGGGGTTATTTCCTGAGTTGATAGTGCCTCACCCAGTCGATCTCCATTTGAACGGGCAGGTCTTTGGGGTCGATTTTTCCTACCCAGTTGCCCCCCAGCTGCATGTCGAGCAACAGGAACATCGGCTGATAGAAGGGGTACTGTCCGGGCTTGTCGGTGGCGATCTTCGGGTAGGTGAACGTCTTCTTGCCGTTGATGGTGAACACCAGGCTGTCGGGATAGTATTCCACGGCGTAGACATTGAACTCATCGCGATGAATGCCTCCGGTGCTACCGTGTTGAGGTGTTGTCGAGAGCTTCAGATTGTAGGTGTAATGTGAATGTACAGTCTGATAGGCAATGCTGTCATTGTTGAGTCGTTCCATGATATCCACTTCGCCGCCATAAGGCCAGGGGTTGTGGCTGCCATCAAAGGGGAGCATCCAGAAGGCCGGCCAGGCTCCTCTCGCTCCGTGGAGCCGGGCGCGGATGGCAGTCTTCCCGCCCACGAATGCATGCCTGTCTTTGGTCCACACGCCACCGGTGATGTAGGTGGCCGTGTCGGTGTCGGGATGGTCGTTCTTCATGCCTCTCAAGATGAGCATGCCGTCCTTCACGTCGTAGAGACGGTCATCCTTCGACATGAATTTGTTCCATTCGGCCTTTCCCCGGTCGATGCGTCCCCATACGGTGCTGTCAAGACGATTGCCTTTGAAATCATCCTGCCACACCAGTTGCCATGAGCCTTGATGACTGCATGAGGTCACTGAGAACAGCGCAATGAATAGCAGTAAAATGGTTTTCTTCATAGGGGCTTTTCGTTATAAGGGTTTCTACTTTGCAAAGTTACGACAAATCGTGTGAACTACCATATCTTTAGCCTGATATCTTTAGAACGGAATGCCGTTAGTGAGCTTGTGTGGTGGCTGCCGGACAGAATCGACCGTACCCGAAAGTGGAGAAAAAACTTAATGTTACTTAATGAATCCTTTGGACGGTCGGCAGTTATAGTCTAAAGTCTTAATTTTGTAGTCTAATCTCAAAACCCGATACTACTATGATTGTACGTTTAAAGAGCCTGGTATTGTTGCTCTCCCTGGGCCCGGCGACATGGTTGTCAGCACAGAATGCCGGAGTGCAGCCTCAGACACTGCCCAATCCTGACAATGAACCAGCTCCCGTCTTCCCGGTCCCTTCAGAGCGTCAGCTGAAGTGGCAGTCGACGGAGTTCTATGCCTTCTTCCACTATGGCATGAACACCTACACCGATCGCGAATGGGGCAACGGCGATGAAGCCGAAGCACTCTTTGCACCTACAGCCAAGCCCAATCCCATGCAGTGGCTGAAGGCCGTGAAGGCAGCCGGCATGAAAGGGGGCATCGCCGTGGTGAAGCACCACGACGGGTTCTGTCTCTGGCCTACTGCCACCACCACTCATAACATCACGAAAGCGGGAAACGAACACGGCCGTAGCACGAATATTCCACGCGACTTCGCAGCTGCAGCCCGCAAGCTCGGCCTGAAATACGGCTTCTACGTCTCGCCCTGGGACCGCAACAGTGCTTACTACGGCACCGACCGCTATGTCTCCGACGTGTTTCTGAAGCAATGCGCTGAACTGGCCAACTACGGTAACGACCAGTTCGAGATGTGGTTCGACGGGGCCAACGGCGGTTCAGGCTACTATGGCGGAAGGAAGACCACGGTGAAGATTGACCGCGAGACTTACTACGATGTGCCCAACCTGCGCGACTCCATCCACAACGTGTGTCCCAACATCATCCTTTGGGGCGTCGGGGGAGAGGCGCGCTGGATTGGGAACGAGAGCGGTTGGGCAGGCGAGACCAACTGGAGTCCGGAGGAGCGGGGCTACTCGCCCGAGGGCAATGGCATGTATGGCACCATGAATGGGTGGTACTGGCTGCCGGGCGAAAGCGATGCCAAGTTCACCGACAAAGGCTGGTTCTGGCATCCCGGACAGAAGTCACTCACACCCGAGCGCACCTTTCAGATGTACCTTGAGACCGTGGGACGCAACTCCACGCTGATACTCAACTGTCCGCCCGACCGCAGCGGGCGTCTGCCCCAAGACGAGGTGGAAAGTCTGAGGCGCTTCGGGCAGCTGCTCCGTCAGCGACTGGGACGCAATCTCGCTCTGAAGGCCAAAGTGGACGCATCGTGCGTCAGATCTGCCGGAGTCAACCGCGACTACAATGCCCGAAATCTCACCGACGGCAATGCGTCGACCTACTGGTGTGCACCCGACGGTACGGTAAAGGCCACGATAACGCTCAGCTGGAACCAGCTGCAGACCGTGCGCTACGTCGTACTGCAAGAGTACATCCGACTCGGGCAGCGTGTGAAGTCGTTTGTCGTGGAGACCTCGGTCGACGGTGTCAACTGGGAGAAGCGTGGTGGCAACATCCCTACCACTACTATTGGCTACAAGCGCCTCCTGCCCCTCAATGGCTCTACAGCCGACAGTTTTGGTGACGGCTACCGTGTGAAGGCCTTGCGGCTCACCATCACCGACGCCAAGGCCTGCCCCACGCTCTCCGAGATAGCAGTTTATTGAACTTCCTTACAATCACCAACAGCAATGAATACTTCCTTATTATATATAAAAAGGTGTGTCACTCTATCCCTTATCGGTCTTCTTTCGCTGACAGTCCAGCGTTCCACTGCTGCCACTGCTTCCGACAGCCTGCAGTGGGGTGGGCTTGGAGTCTACGATTCATGGGAGCACTCACCCTTCATGACTGGACAACTTAAAGGCCATGTCAGCTTGGAGCAGGGTACCATCGCCTTCCAACGCTCGCGCTATGGCTCCAACACCTACGGTCTGCGAATAGACCTGCGCGATCCTTTTGAACTCACTCCCCAGCTAAAGTACGTCCATGTGCGCATCTTGAAGCCCAAGGCTGGCCGCACCATGCTTATCGGTCTTGGCAAACGTCACGACCGACCCGGACAGAGCAATCGGACCGAGCAGTTCTGGGTGTATTCTACACAAAGCGTAGAACCAGGTCAATGGACTGACGCCGTATTCCCCGTGAAGGGAGCCGGAGGCATCGACATCCACAGTCTGGTAGTGGTGCCCGACTGTGAATCGACGCACGACCTCGCTTCCGACTTCATGACTTACATCGGTACGATGGCTGTCAACAATAGTCCCGTGTCGGCCACTTTGTCCACCAGTTATCCTCTCGCATTCTCACCCGAAGGTGCCACGGTGGCAGCCTCCGAAGGTATCCTTTCTGTGGGTGTCACCGCGCAGGATGTCATAGGTACGGAGATTCGAGTGCCGCAGCTTGCCGATGGCCGGTTGCCCCGCTATGCCGCGATGCTGGAGCAGGCCCTCGATGTCACTCGAGGTGAGCATGCCGTATTCACTATCAATGGGCAGCCTGCTGGAAAGGGCGCGGTGAGCATCGACCTCAATAACGACGGACAGTTTGCACCTGACGAGCGTTTCGATGGCGCTGTCGATCTGCCTGCTTCAACACCCTATGGCTATTATCGCCTGCGACTGGAGCGTGGCTCCGCCGTCGTCGACACCCGGCTGAATGTCCATCCATCGACGGTCACGGTCAATCAGGAGGGTCGCAATGGTGAGGTCGTCATGGCCGATGGCCGCCCCTTGGCAGCACTCAAGCTGCCTTTCGGCAAGGCCATAGCCGTGAAAGTGATTCCCTCGCATGGGTTTACTTTCAGTGGTGTGCGCGTGCGTTATGGCTATAACCTCACTGCCGACCGCCTGCTGCACGGTACACCACAATATGTGGAGCAGGTGATTCCGCGCTCTGCCTTCAAGGCCAATGGCATAGGAGTCTTCCCAGCCGAACTTGTCAGGGGCGACGTCGTTGTCGAGGGCCTCTTCGTGAGCAAATAAGTTCTGTCCAGCCACAACACCGTCCGCATTTCGGAGTGTTGTGGCTTATATTATGCCGTATAAAGTGAATATTCACTTAAGTTTAGCCAATTACCTTTTATTAGCAAGTCCTACGGGCTAATATTTTCAAATCTTTGCCAAATTTGTCCGATTTACTATAATATAGTATCAGAGAGTGACAGCACTTGCAATAGAAGTGAAGAAAATCATAGGCTGCCTTCCCCATCACTTCAGACACACACCATGGGTGTCAAGCCTGTCTATGACGAAAATCGCTATCGCGTAAAATTGCTTCTACGGCGCATAATATGAGATAGCGATGAACTCCCATACTACGCAAACATTGACACGGGGGTGCATCACCACGACCATGTCCCCTATAACTGATTCGCCACCTGAAGATGCGATGGGCTTCGATCTCCAGGTGGCAAACAGCGATGCAAGGTCTAATATCGTTTAACGCTTGTTCTGTGAATAATAAGGCGGCTTACTTGATGATTACCTTCTTGCCGTCGATAATGTAAAGTCCCTTAGGCAGGCGGTCGGTATTGTTGCTGACTTTACGTCCGTCTACCGTGTAGATTCCTGTAGAGGCTTTGTCGGTCGGCGTGGTGACCGAGCTGATACCCGTTGAGGAACTGCTGGTGCTGATGCTCACTGACTGTGCGGCGGAAAGTGTCGGGTCGACGAAGAAACCACGGAACGGAACCACATAGGCACGGGTGTTGATCACACCATTCTGGTCGGTGATGTGCTGCCACTGCTGGCTTGTGGCATTGAGCGTGTAGACGTAGTGGCCTAAGGCATCGTAGTGGCTCAGTGTTGACAGCGAGCCTACAAAACCGTCGCCCGGTGAGGAGACGCTCAGCGCATCGCCGGTGGTGTAGCGTCCTTTCGTCTCTACCTTGGCATTGCTCACCACGGCGAGCGTGACTCCGGCCTGGCTGCATGACACTAGATAGGGCACGTTGGCCTCCAAGCGGTCGGCTGCGGTGAAGGAGTAGACGTAATGGCCCTCGCTGCCTTCGCGTCCCGTGAACCTGTAGGCAGTCATGCCCTGAGGAATCTCGGCTCCGTAGGGCAGACAGAGCGTGCTGTAGCCTTCAGGGAAGGTACGGTCGAAGGTGGCCTTGAGTGCCGTGAAGGAGCCATTGTTGGTACCCTCGTTGCTGTCGTAGAGCGGAACGGAGATGCCGTGAGTGACGAAGTTGTCAGTCTCTTGGGTTGCATCGTAGAGCGCCAGATGCTCGCAGGTGCCTGTACCGGCATTGAACCTCACGACATTCGTCTCGGTGCTTCCACTCTGCTTCTCGGCCTCGTTGGTGAACACCAGGGTATGTGTAGGTAGTCCGGCTTCAGAGCGTGTCACATGGGTAGAGCCATGCGCATCGCGCAAGTCGAGATATTCGAGTTCATTTGCTCCCTTGAAAGAATTGCCACCCACAGCGCTGAGACTTCCGTTGAAGGAGAGCCTTCGGAGGGCAGTGCCGCTGAAAGCCTCCTGGCCGACAGCAACGAGCTGAGGAGCATCAAGCAGGGTGTGGGCAAAGTGCATGTTACGGCTGCCGCTGAAGGCCGAATTGGCAATGGTGGTGAGCTGGCTCCCGGCTTCGAGGCTCACCTCGTAGAGCTGAGCACTTTGGGAGAGGGCTTTCTCGCCAATGGTCTTGACGCTGGAGGGGATGACAAGGTCGAAGTCAAGGTCACCCATGGCAGTAGCGAGATTGTAAGTATAAAGGTTGTCGTAGCGCGCCTTGGTATCCACGGTGTTGGACACGATGCCCACCACGGTCTTCTGCGCGTTGTTCACAGTGAGCGTGGCAGGAACAGCGAGTCGCACGCGTCCGTTGCTTCCGGGCGTGAAAGAGCCTTTTACATAGACCACGTTGACACCGCCCTCTGTGGGCTGAGTGTACCAGGTGAGGCCGTCCACGGCCTCGGCAGCCACCGTGTTGTTGCCGATAAGCGCAGGAATCTGATCATCCCCTGGCGTATAAGGTGTGTCGTTGGTGGGTAGGAACTGGAAGTCGGTGGAGACGAACACACCATTATTGCAGTTCCAGCGCTGGTCGGGCGTCATGGCACTATAGTCGATGCCGCGCACTACGGAGAAAATACCCGCAAGTCCCACCTGACAGCCAAACTTCTGATTGTTGATTACGGAAAACGAGCCCCAGGAGTATCCGCGCTGCAGCGTGCGCTCCATGCCGTTATTGCTGAAGTTGTTGAAGTCGCTATACTTGCTGTCCAGATATTCGCCTTCAGGCACATAGGAACTGAAGAGCTCATGATCGGCATCACTGATAAAGTGGTACTTTCCGTTCTTGATATAGCAACGCCAGCGGGCCGTGGTCTTTTGAGCCTCACTGAAGGCGTCGAATGTTTCGTTGCTGACGAACTTTTGGCCGTGACCGTCGTCTACCACATAGTAATAGGTCTTGCGGCTGTAGGGATTCAGGTAGAAGCGTGCGTAATAGTAGTTGCCATCAGTAGGCTTGGCCACCTGGTCGTCATCGATCTGCGTGAGCAGGGTCATCTTCTCGTTGAGGTCCATCACGTCAGCCATTGTGGCATCCTCCTTGATATCCCTGCCGGAGAAAACCTTGTCGTAGGCCTTCTTGAAGTCTTTCGACACCTCAAGCCAGTCGTAGGGATAGCCGATGTGGCCCATATTGTCATAGAGCGCCTGGCCCATGGTGAAGAGCTTGCGTGCCTCAAAACGCACTAAGTCGTGGTCGGAGAGCGTTTCGGGCAGCATGAAAGTCTGCGTGAAGGTGTAGTTGATGCCATTGTATCCGGCTTTATAGCTGCGCACCACAATGGAACCTTGAACGACGTCGTCCGGATTCTGGCACGTAATCAGGGTGCTGGGCGACTTGATGGGGTAGGCGGTCATCTCAATGCGCTCAGGAATATCGTCTACGGAGTTGACCCATACCATAGGCTTCGGCATAGCGTCCTTGGCGTTCTTCGGCTTAAAGACGACACGCTGTTGGGCAGGGTCCATGGTGAAGCCTTGTGCCACAGCGCCGTCGCCCTGAACCGTGTATTCGATAGAGGGGTAGACATCGTAGGCCGCCTCACCCTTCACTTCCACTTTGAATCTTCCGCCGTTCTCCTGCAGGCTCCAGCCATTGTAGCTCGTTTTGCCGATGAAGAGGTAAGGCAGCGTCACGGTGTAAGAGCCCGTGTTGTCCACGTCGTCGGCAAGGACGTATTTGTAAGTCTGTCCGAAGTCATCAGAAAGCAGGATGCGCACCTTGCTGTCGGTACCATAGATGTCGGTACAAGGCGTCCAGGTGATTTTGACTTCGCGGCCGGGATAATAATTATTGTTGGCCGTGCGGGGGAACTCTACATAGTTGATTTTGAATGGCTCGCCGTCGACAATATTGAGTTTCACGCGCATGGCGTCGTATCTCGAGTAGTCGCGCACAGCAGCTAGGAAGGTGTATGAGCCCACTCTTGAGGCATCAGAGTATTGCTCATAGTGATTCTGTCCGTCAGTCCTCTCGCTGCCTTGCAGAATAGAGGGGTCAACGAAGCGAGGCTGGAACATGATGCAGTTGTCGCGCTGTTCCTTGTAAGCCGGGCGAAGCGTATTGGCATTGTCGGGAGCGCCTTTGGAGATGTCGAAGGAGTTGACATTATAATAATAGTTGCCGTCGTCCTTCGTTGTCGTGGGAAGATAGAACTGGAAATTGGAGCCAAGAGTCACCGTGTACTCACTCTTGATGCGGCTGCGGTCCAACTGCGGGGCAGAGCCTTGTTCGTCCTCGGCATAGGGTGTAACCGTCTCATTGGGAATCACTTGCTCCAGCTCGGTCCTGTTCACATCCTTATAGTAGTTCATGTTGTTCAGGGTGTTGCGCATCTGGTTGATGCTGGGCAGCGAGAAGAAGTTACGCGGACTGCCGTAGCTCATGATGCTCGTGCCTCTGCCTGGCTCTGTGCAGATGGCATCCGACCAGATATGCGTGTGTTCGGCACCGAAGCTGTGTCCGATCTCATGGGCGATGGTGACGTTGGCACGTATAGCCCATGCGCTGCCTTTCTGGTTAGGGTTCCCGGCACTGCCGAGTTGAGCTACGCCGGCGCGGCCGCTGCCAGGGTCGCCGATGAGGATGCCGATGTCGTAGCCGTCGCTGCCGCCCAAACAGGCATCGACAATCTCCTTGCTGCGGAGAAGGCGCGTTGTATTGTTTGCGTAGGGGGAGAGCCCCAAATTGTAATCATTGAGATCGTAAAGGATGAGTCTCTCGTCGCGCACAATCTTGAATCTGATACCCACCTCTGGGGTGAAATAGCTATTGAGTTCGGTCTCCAGTTCCGTCCACCATTTGAACACCTCCGCTTTGATGGCCTCCTTGTCGATGGTGGTAGCGCCGTTGCCGAAACCCTGCAGCACATACTCGGGCAGAATGCAGGTAGCCAGGCGGAAGGTGTAGACTTTGCCTCGGTTCTTAATGATGGAGGAGGCAGAGGGTTTGTCGAAATGAGAGGGCACGCGGCGTGCGGTAGTCCGCAGGAAGTCGGTGTACTCTTTGGGGACAATCACCTCGCAACTGTCCAATGATTCGGTAACCGACTGAGCTCGTACCGAAAGAGGCATGCTGAAAGAGAATACAAACGCTGTCAGTCCAAGGGACAGCTGTCGAAGCAATGGGAGAAAGATTTTCTTCATTGTGGGGCCGTTATTAAAAGATAGTATTAAGTACGCGGTAGCATTGGCAATGCTTTGCAAAGTTATAACAATTACAAAGAAAAGCACCATATTTCTCTCGAATTAACAAATCTTATTGGGTTAAACTCTGTGTGTACCTATTCTGCAATTCGTTCTCCAATTACCAATATTTCCGCAGGTCAGATTATGGTGATACATGCTCCTTGAAAAAAATGGAATGAAGGACCACACGTGCAGTCCAATTGTTGGAAAGAATGTAGCCGACCGTAAGATCCTCCACTGCTGTTGATTGAGGCTGTGGACAGCTGTCTAAAGGGTACTGTAAGGAGGAATTCTCCCGCAGAATCCTGCCAATGCGCTCCCGCGATTCTGAAACTCCAGTACCTTCAAAGAAGAAAAAACAACGACAAGAATGCAATTTTTAAGGTAAAAGCTTTGTAAGTTTGGATTTTTTACATACATTTGCATCAGCTTAAAATACCCGACTCCGAATAACGGACAGCTATGAACAAGAACAGTTTCCTCTATCGCGCCATTGACCTCTATTATGATGGCTTCCGGCACATGACCCTGGGCAAGACCCTTTGGGCTGTGATACTCATCAAGCTTTTCATTATCTTCGTGGTGCTGAAGCTGTTTTTCTTCCCCAACTATATTAAGAGTCATGCTGGCAGCGAGCCTGCAAGCAGCTTCGTCTCCGACCAAGTAATCAAGCGTGCCCATGAGGTGCCGTGAACATCAACATCGTAATTAATACACACAACCTATAACCCATAAAACATTATGAATGAACTTTTGAGCATCAGCACTGCTGCCATCGACTGGTCGAGGGCGCAGTTTGCACTGACCGCAATTTACCACTGGCTCTTCGTGCCTCTCACCTTGGGCCTTGCGCTCATCATGGGCATCGTGGAGACTTGCTACTATCGCACCCGGAAACCCTTCTGGAAACAGGCTTCCCACTTTTGGCAGCGCCTCTTCGGAGTCAACTTCGCCATGGGTGTCGCTACGGGCATAATCTTGGAGTTTGAGTTTGGCACCAACTGGAGCAACTACTCTTGGTTTGTAGGCGATGTCTTCGGTGCCCCGCTTGCCATTGAAGGTATCGTGGCCTTCTTCCTCGAGTCGACGTTCGTAGCCGTGATGTTCTTCGGATGGAAGAAGGTGTCGCCAGGTTTCCATCTTGCCTCCACCTGGCTCACCGGTATAGGTGCCACCATTTCTGCGTGGTGGATTTTGGTGGCCAACGCATGGATGCAATATCCTATCGGACAGACCTTCAACCCCGACACGATGCGTTTCGAAATGGACTCCTTCGCCCAGGTGGCTCTATCACCGTTTGCCATCGACAAGTTCTGTCACACGGTAACCTCAGCATGGGTCATCGGAGCTGTTTTCGTGGTGGCTGTGAGCAGCTGGTATCTGCTGAAGAAGCGTGAGGAGCAGTTGGCCAAGGAGAGCATCAAGATTGGAGCTATCGTGGGTCTCTGCGCGTCGCTGTTGGCCGCGTTCACCGGCGACAACTCGGCCTACATGGTCGCCCAGACCCAGCCCATGAAGCTTGCGGCAATGGAAGCGCTCTACACGGGCGGAAAGTCACAGAGTCTCACCGCCGTGGCATGGGTGAATCCCTTTGAGCAGCCCGATTACACGCAAGAGCAGGAGCCGCCCCTCCGCATCGGAGTGCCCAAGATGCTCTCACTGCTGGCCACCCACAGCACAGAAGGAATGGTGCCCGGAGTGAACGAGCTGCTCAACGGCTACACCAAGGATAACGGTGAAAAGGAGCCTTCGGTAGAAGAAAAAATGGCCCGCGGCCGAAAGGCTATTGCCGCCCTGGAGCTCTACCGCAAGGGCCATAAGGATGAGGCTACGCGCAAGGCCTTGGCCGACAACATTCAGTATTTCGGCTATGGCTACGTGAAGGACAAGCACCAGGTGGTGCCTTATATTCCTGTGAATTTCTGGGCCTTCCGCATTATGGTGGGCATGGGCTGCCTGTTCATTCTTTTCTTCCTCACCGTACTCTTCTTCTCCTATCGCAAGAAGACGCTCGACCGTCAGCGCTGGCTCCTCATTGGCGCCATTGTGCTGCTGCCGCTGGCTTACATAGCCAGTGAGGCAGGATGGCTCGTAGCTGAGTTTGGCCGTCAGCCGTGGACTATTCAGGACATGCTCCCCACCTGGGCAGCAGTCTCCGACCTGAGCTCTGGCTCCGTGGCCCTCACCTTCTTCCTCTTCCTTTTCCTCTTTACCGCGATGCTGGCTGTCGAAATCAGCATCCTCTGCAAGCAGATAAAGAAAGGCAACATTCCCACCGACAATTAATTTATACCTACTATGAGCTATACATTTCTGCAAGAATACTGGTGGTTCGTCATCAGCCTGCTCGGAGCATTTCTCGTTTTCCTGCTCTTCGTCCAGGGAGCCAACAGCATGATATTCAGTCTTGGTAAAACGGCAGAGGAACGCCGCATCGTTATCAATTCCACCGGTCGAAAATGGGAAGTGACCTTCACAACCCTCGTCACTTTCGGTGCCTCCTTCTTTGCTTCCTTCCCTCTGTTCTATAGCACCAGCTTTGGCGGCGCCTATTGGCTCTGGATGCTCATCCTCTTCTCTTTCGTGCTTCAGGCTGTGAGCTACGAGTTCCAGAACAAGCTGGGCAACTTCCTTGGACCGCGCGTCTGCCAGGTGTGTCTTGTCATCAATGGAATCGTTGGCCCGCTACTCTTGGGTGGTGCTGTCGCTACGTTCTTCGACGGGTCTAATTTCCTTGTGGCTAAGGCCAATCTTACCGATGGACTGCAGCCCGTCATCAGCCGATGGGCTAACAGCAGCAATGGACTCGACGCACTGCTCGACGTGTGGAACCTCGTCTTTGCCCTGGCCGTGCTCTTTCTCTCCAGGCTTTTAGGCTCCCTCTATGTGCTCAACAATGTCGACGATGCCACACTGCGGCAGCGCTGCCGTCGCCAGGTGACAGTCAACACCGTGCTCTTCCTCTTGTTCTTCCTCACCTTCCTGGTGCGCACCCTGCTCAAGGATGGTTTCGCCTACAATCCGGCCAGCGGGGTCATCTTCATGGAGCCTCACAAGTACTTCAACAACCTTGTCACCTTGTGGCCGCTGCTCTGCCTCTTCCTCATTGGAGTGGTGCTGGTGCTTTTCGGCGTGATAAGGACTGTGCTGAGCAAGAACTACATCAAGGGCATCTGGCCTGCCGGCTCCGGTGTTGTCTTAGTTGTGCTGGTTCTCTTCCTCATCGCAGGGTGGAACAACACCGCGTTCTATCCATCGAACGCCGACTTACAGAGTTCGTTGACCATTGCTAACAGCAGCAGTAGCCAGTTCACACTCAATG
Organism: uncultured Prevotella sp.; assembly: GCA_900318855.1. Taxonomy (GTDB): domain Bacteria; phylum Bacteroidota; class Bacteroidia; order Bacteroidales; family Bacteroidaceae; genus Prevotella. The sequence continues at coordinate 7,742 of ONMG01000144.1, read as the reverse complement.
TGATGTTCTACGTGTCGCTCTTTCTGCCTATCGTTTTCGCCTACATCTATTATGCCTGGAAACAAATCGACAGGCAGAAGATTACCAAGGAGGAGATTGAGCAGGGCGAAGCCTATTGATAGCTACCTCAACTACACTAAATGATGAAGGGTCGGCAGATGCCGGCTCTTCATCATTTAGAAGGAGGCCGAGCAAAACAAATCAAGAATGAAACTGCGCAAAGTCATCATCCGTATAGGAGCTACCCACACCTTCAGGGCTCTGTTTGTTGCCGATTCTCATATAGCCATTGCCAGCAAAACGGCTGATGCGGAGTGTCGCCAATTTGAAAGCCGGCGTGCCGGTTACTTTCCCATGGCCTGTCGGCATCTTCAAGAGGCTGTCGACTATGCCAGGAGAGAACGGTGCCTGCTGATTCACGGGGGTGACCTCATCGACTTTCCCAATAAAGAGAATCTAAGTTATGCCGATTGCGTGCATCGCTGTGCAGACGTAATCTTCTGCCCGGGCAACCACGAATTCTCTGCTTGGGCTGGTGAGAGAGCTATTGACTATGCTCCGAATCGGCGTGCGTCGGAACAGCTGCGAATGCTGGGGGTTGTAATAAACGATGTGGATAGTCGCATTATTAACGGCGTTCAATTTGTCACCCTTAATAACAGTCTCTATCAGGTGAGCGAAGCCCAGCACGCACAGGTGCAGCAATTACTTCAGTTGGGACTCCCAGCCATTCTGATTTGCCACATCCCCTTCTTTACGCCTCGTCTGTGCGAAAGCAATCTGAGCATCACTCGTCGTGAGGATGCCTTCCTCGTCGGTCTTCCCTTGGAGATATCCTCCCGCCTGCGTTTCGACCCCACTCTGCCTCCGGCCGAGCAATGGCGCAATAGTGCCGTGTTGCAGCGTGCTCAGCCCTCCACATTGCGCTTTGTATCTTGGCTTCGTCAGCAGCCACAGCTCAAAGCTATCTTCAGTGGTCACTGTCATCACTTCTTCGCTGAGCCATTTTCGTCCACCGCTATCCAGTATGTCACGGGGCCCGGCTTCTTGGGTGAGGCGTTGGAGATTGAATTCCGATAGGGTGGAGGATGGTCGTCAAAGACGCCACTGTCTTGGTACAAGGGTATAGAACGAACAGTGAAATTATAATTCACGTGCACTCTATGCTCTGTAGATGAATGGAAAGATGCGCTTGAGCTTGCCGACAACATCAGCGCCAAATTTCTCCACATAGTGCCTGTAGATAGAGTCAGCACGAGGCATCGTCCTAAATAATGGATGCCCTCTGCATATGAAGGTTGCGGAAACCAGTAGAGCCCGCCACCCTGGATGATAGCATTCATCCTTTTCTTTTCTTGCTGTGGACAGATTGTAGAACTGTGGCGTGACAGTTAACTCTGATGTTAGAGCCTCATGTCGTCTGTCAGAACAGTCGGTTCCTTATACATGTGCAGAAATACAAAAATAGTGGCTGATAGCTCAACGTTATAGCACTTTTTGCCACGCCTGGCCAAAGACGACTCTCATTACTGATATTTCCCTTCATCTCCGTCTTATTACATCAATTGGTTACAAACTACCCACATCTGCCCCCATCCGTTCTCCTCGGCGCAAGCGGCTTCGGCCTGCGATGGTGGCCTTGCCGGGCGTTTCGGTCATGGGTGCAGCAGGTTTACGGCATATGGCGTAGATGTTTCCGCCAATTGGCGTACATAGCTCCGCCATATGGCGTACATAGCTCCGGCATATGGCGTAGATGTCTCCGCCAATTGGCGTAACATCCGTCACCTTGGGGTTCGGCGTCCCAACGTTGCCGATTTTAACAGATACAGCTGTCCTTACATGCAGCTCTTCATGCAGCACCTCTCGTCGTCTGCCGAACTCGAGGCGATGGCCGAGTACAACTCTCAGCTGACGCATGCCAACATGGGGTCGGCACTGTCGGTGGTGGCCGAGTTCGTGGAGAGCCAACTTGCATTGAAAATATCCTGTGTCCCCGCTATTCCACTATTTGGGGGCGGCTACGTTGAAGAAAGATGGCGCATTGGCAATTTTCTCTCGTGATTCCTTGTCGATTAGTGAAAGATGTAGTAAATTTGTACCTAAAACCATTCACTAATAAGAATTATGAGAAGATTTCTTCCTTTAATGTTGTTGCTCTCCTTCTTTACGGTCGGAGTGAAAGCACAGCTGCTTTACAAAATTTCGGGCAACGGACTTGAGAAACCCTCCTACGTCGTGGGCATTGACCGGCTCATCAATCCCCAAGGAGTGGTGCAGGGTATCTCCGGCATCAAGGAGGCAATGATTGCCACCGACCAGATGTATTTCGAGACATCTCCCGACTCGCTGAGCTATCTTGAAGCAGCTTACAAGATGCCGGCAGGAAAGACACTCAAGACGGTGCTCACGCCTGCTCAATATGCGTCGCTCAATGCTTTCCTGAAGAAATACGAGGGAGTGGGATTAGAAAGCCCCCACGTGCAAAAACGCTACGGAGCGCTCTCGCCGCTGGGTCTCCGCGCCGAGATGGAGAAGATGCTGTTCGTTGCCAACCACATGAGTGAATATGACCCCACTCATACCTTCAACGAATACTTTGCAGCCCAGGCCAGGGCTAACAAGGAGCCGATGTATGGTCTTACTCCCATCAGCACCCTCACAGCACGCCTGAAAGCCATCAGCATGCCGCGCCAGGCCGAGATGCTCAATGAGCTCGTGACCCATGCCGATGCCTGCGTAGGCCGACTCGACAAGATGGCTGCAGCCTTCGACAAGCAGGATGTCAATGCCCTTAGTGAAGCAGCCCAGCCCGATGCCACCACCTGCGCCGATATCGCTGCCTGGGCTTCGCTCATGCCAGAGGTGATGAAGAAGGCACCCACACTTTTCGTTGTTGAAGCCGGTAAGCTCGGAGGCAGCAAGGGGCTGCTGAAGTTGCTTCGCGACAAAGGCTTCACAGTCGAGTAGTGGTGAAGGAGCCAATTTGGCATTGTAGCTCACAAGTATATAATGTCCACCCTTAACATCAACAGACATATGGTAAAGAGAATCATTCCCCTGCTGGTATTACTCTTTCTGGGTATCTCAGCCACTGAAGCTCAACTGCTTTACAAGATTTCGGGCAATCATCTTTCGAAGTCCTCCTACATCGTGGGCACCCATCATCTCACCGACGCCAGTTTTGTCAAGCAGATTCCTGGTGCCGACGAGGCTATGAATGCCGCCGTCCAGGTGTGTGGTGAGCTGCCTTTTGACAACCTCTTCAATCCCGACACCCTGAAGGCCATGACAGAGGCTATGACGCTGCCAGAAGGACAGACGCTCTACACCGTATTCACAGCTGAGCAGATGAAGCTCATTGACGCTTCGGTGAAGAAATATTTCGGTGTGGGACTGGACAACCCCACAGTGAAAGCGCAAGTCGAAAAGCTTACTCCGTCGGCCCTCAGTCAGCAACTCACGACTATGATGTATCTCAAGGCGCATCCTGGTGGTTTCAACCCTATGGAGGGTATTGACAACTATTTCCAAAAAGAAGCCAAGAAGGCAGGTAAACCCGTACTGGGACTTGAGACATGTGCTTTCCAAATCAATGCGTTGCTAAAGAGTCAGACTGTCAGACGGCAGGGTGAACTGCTCATGTGCCTCATCAACAATGAGGACAAGGCGCTGAAGCAAATCACTGACATGACTGAGGCCTATCACAATCAGAACCTCAATAAGCTGAAAGAAATAATGGATGAAAAAATGGGGGGAGACTGTGACAGTACACCTGAGGAGAAAGCCAGGCTCTTCGACAACCGCAACCGTGACTGGCTCACAAAGATGCCGGCCATCATGCAGCAGCCCACACTCTTCGTTGTGGGAGCAGGTCACTTGGCCGGCCCAAACGGAATACTAAAGGGCTTGCAGCAACAGGGCTACACCGTGACTCCCATGAAATGAAGTCGCTATCCCCAAAATCTCTATGGGGAATATCAGGCTGAACTATACCTATTTTTATATGAGGAGTTTCCCGCATCGTTGGATGTCATGTCGACGGTGCGGGAATATATAAGGTAGACGGACTGCTCCCTGTAGATAGCTGGAGTCACATATAGACAGTAACAATCATAACTCAAACCTACCATGAGCAGAAAACAAATCTTTTTAATTCTATTTCTTGGTATCTATACCCATCTTGTCATGGCTGGAACCATGCCCGAAGGCTCTTGGAATGTCATACCCCATCCCCAGCAAGTGACGCTGACCGGAGGCTCACCGTTCACCTTGACTGCTTCGACTACCATTAGGGTGAGCCGTAAGGGAGGTTCGGAAGTGTGTCGGTGTGCCCGTTTCTTGAAGGACTATATTCGAGACATCACAGGCGTCAAGGTGAAAATCACTACTCGTCGCCGGGTCGGACAGATAGCACTTGCCTTAACCGACTCATTCAAGCATGCTGAGGCCTATCGCATCAAAGCCACACCCGGAGAAGTTAGCATCGTGGGCAGTTCTGGAGCCGGGCTCTTCCATGGAGTGCAGACGCTCAGGAAGGCACTCCCCATGGCTGCCGGTGCTACTGCGGTGACCCTTCCCTCTGCCGAGATTGCCGATTATCCGCGCTTTGGCTATCGTGGTTTTCTTCTCGACGTAGGCCGTCATTTCTTCTCTTTTGAACGCATAAAGACGATTATTGATGAGTTGGCACTCCACAACATCAATTACTTTCATTGGCATCTCACGGAAGACCAGGGCTGGCGACTGGCCGTCGACGGTTATCCCCGGCTCACAACCATAGGTTCCCACCGCATAGGCTCGCAGATCCAGAATGGGACTGTCGACACCATTCCTGTAAGCGGCTACTATACCAAGAGTCAGGTAAGGGAAATCGTGAAATATGCTGCCGACCGATTCATTACCATCATCCCCGAAATTGATATGCCGGGCCACATGAGTGCAGCACTGGCATCCTATCCGGAGCTGGGCTGTACGGGTGGACCTTACAAGGTACAGAACAAGTGGGGCGTGTTTCCCGATGTGCTCTGCGCAGGCAATCCGGCGACGTTGAAATTTGTCAAAGATGTCCTCGCCGAGGTGCTCCGTCTTTTTCCCTCACCTTACATCCATTTGGGCGGTGACGAATGTCCAAAAGAACGGTGGAAGCAGTGTCCCAAATGCCAGGCCAGGATAGAAGAACTTCACCTTACCGACGAGCCGGGGCACAGCCGGGAGGAGCAGCTCCAGACATGGTTTATGCAGCAGGCAGCTCAGCAGGTCACCTCTCACGGGCGCCATGTCATGGGGTGGAGCGATGTTCTCAAAGGTAAGCCTGACGAAAGTATGACAGTACTGGCATGGACAGGCCCTGAGGCCGTCAGCGAATCGGCGCGCCGGGGCTATTCCACCATTGTATGCCCCATCTCCAACTTCTATTTGAGCGATCCCTACTCACTGAGGCGCAAAGGGCGTGATAGTTTTTCTGCCATCTATGACTATCCCGTTGTCCCCTCTTCACTAACTCCTGCCCAAGCACGCCATATCACTGGTGTGGAAGGGTGTATATGGACCGAGTGGGTGAGCGATGAAAAGGAACTGCAGCGCGAACTGCTGCCCCGACTTGCTGCTTTGGCCGAAGTGCAATGGACACAGCCTCAGAAAAAGAACCTTGACAGGTTGCTCATGTGTCTGCCACACATGGAAGCCCTCTATCGAAGTCTTGGCTTTGATTTCCGCACCGATCTTTTTGACTGACAGGATAACCATCACTGACATTCTGTCACTCTCGCTGTCGCTTGGCACATGCTTTGCTGAAATGGAGTCGAACAATAGTGTTCAAATGATTATATCGAATAATAACAAAAATAAGATACATTATGGGAAAGATTATTGGAATCGACTTAGGAACTACAAACAGCTGCGTAGCAGTGTTTGAAAACAGTGAGCCCGTTGTCATCGCCAACAGCGAGGGTAAGCGTACAACGCCTTCCGTTGTGGGCTTCGTCAAGGACGGTGAGCGTAAAATTGGTGATCCTGCAAAGCGTCAGGCTATCACTAATCCGAAGAACACCGTCTACTCCATCAAGCGCTTCATGGGTGAGACCTATGAGCAGTGTCAGAAGGAAATCGGCCGTGTGCCTTACTCGGTGGTTAACGAGGGTGGTTTCCCCCGTGTGGAAATTGAAGGCCGTAAGTATACACCGCAGGAAATTTCTGCCATGATTCTGCAGAAGATGAAGAAGACGGCAGAGGATTACCTCGGCGAGGAAGTAAAGGACGCTGTCATCACAGTGCCGGCTTACTTCTCCGACTCTCAGCGTCAGGCCACAAAGGAAGCTGGTACGATCGCCGGACTCAATGTGCGCCGTATCGTCAATGAGCCTACAGCTGCTGCCCTGGCCTACGGTGTCGACAAGTCGAACAAGGATATGAACATTGCTGTGTTCGACCTCGGTGGTGGCACTTTCGATATCTCCATTCTGAATTTTGGTGGTGGCGTGTTCGAAGTACTTGCTACCAATGGTGACACCCACTTAGGTGGTGATGATTTCGACCAGGTGATCATCAACTGGCTTGTTGAAGGCTTCAAGGCTGACGAGGGCATCGACCTGAGCAAGGATCCGATGGCTATGCAGCGCCTGAAGGAAGCAGCAGAAAAGGCAAAGATAGAGCTCAGCTCTTCTACCTCGACGGAAATCAATCTGCCTTATATCTCGGCTGAGGGCGGAGTGCCCAAGCATCTGGTCAAGACACTTACACGTGCACAGTTCGAGCAGCTTGCTCACAATTTGATTCAGGCTTGCCTCGTACCTTGCCAAAATGCTATGCGCGACGCTAAACTCTCTACGTCCGACATTGACGAGGTTATTCTCGTAGGTGGTTCGAGCCGTATACCTGCTGTGCAGACATTGGTGAAGAACTACTTCGGTAAGGAGCCTTCAAAGGGTGTCAACCCCGATGAGGTCGTGGCTATGGGTGCAGCTATACAGGGTGCCGTCCTCAACAAGGATGCCGGTATTGGCAATATCGTCCTGCTCGATGTCACACCGTTGACCCTCGGCATTGAGACCATGGGTGGTGTGATGACCAAGCTCATCGACGCCAATACAACCATTCCTTGCAAGAAGAGCGAGGTGTTCTCTACCGCTGTTGACAACCAGACAGCCGTAACCATCCACGTGCTGCAGGGCGAGCGTCCTATGGCTGCTCAGAACAAGAGCATCGGTCAGTTCAACTTGGAGGGCATCGCACCCGCACGTCGTGGAGTGCCTCAGATCGAGGTGACCTTCGATATCGATGCCAACGGTATCCTCAATGTCAGCGCTAAGGATAAAGCCACCGGTAAGGAGCAGGCCATTCGCATCGAGGCTTCGAGCGGCCTGAGCAAGGAGGAGATTGAACGTATGAAGGCAGAAGCCGAGCAGAATGCCGCTGCCGACAAGGCCGAGCGTGAGAAAGTGGATAAGCTCAATCAGGCTGACTCCATGATCTTCACCACCGAAAACTTCCTCAAGGACAATGGCGACAAGATTCCGGCTGACAAGAAGCCGGCCATTGAGCAGGCTCACCAGCAGCTCAAGGATGCCCACAAGGCCCAGGACCTCAACGCCATCGACACGGCCACTGCAGCACTCAACACCGCTGTCCAGGCTGCTTCGGCTCAGATGTACGGTCAGGCTGGTCCTCAGGCTGGTGCCCAGGGTTTCCAGGGTGGTGCCAACGCCGGTGCCGGTTCGCAGCAGAACACGAACAACGGTTCT
>ONMG01000143.1 GCA_900318855.1 uncultured Prevotella sp. | reverse complement strand
TTCAACTCGTCAGCCAACACTGACAGTGGGCATTAACTTGTGAACACATCCAAAGAGAAAAGGTTCTGCGCCGGCAGAACCTTTTCCATTCGTCATTTGTCAATGTATCGCTTAAGGATGTCGCCGTAGGCATCGATGCGGCGGTCGCGCAGGAAAGGCCACCAGCGGCGCACCTGCTCGCTGTGGTCCAGGTCAATGTCGGCCACGATGCTCTCCTCCTCCGTCTCCGAAGCCCTGTAGAAGAGCTCGCCCTGTGGACCGGCAATGAAGCTGGAGCCCCAGAACTGTATGCCGCCGGTTTGACCGCTGGGGTCGGGTTCGAAGCCCACTCTGTTGACCGTCACCACCGGCAGTCCGTTGGCCACGGCATGACCGCGCTGCACGGTGGTCCAGGCCTCGCGCTGCCGTTGCTGTTCCTCCTTGCTGTCGCTGCTCTCGTAGCCTATGGCTGTGGGATAGATGAGCAGTTGGGCACCTTGCAGGGCCATCAGGCGTGCGGCTTCGGGATACCACTGGTCCCAGCATACCAGCACTCCTAAGCGCCCGACGCGCGTGTCGATGGGATGGAAGCCGAGGTCGCCTGGTGTGAAGTAGAACTTCTCGTAGTAAGCGGGGTCATCGGGAATGTGCATCTTGCGGTAGGTGCCGGCAATGCTGCCGTCGGCATCGAGCACCACGGCTGTGTTATGGTAGAGGCCCGGAGCCCTGCGCTCAAAGAGCGAGGTGACGATGACCACGCCGAACTGACGGGCCAACTCGCCGAAGAAGGCTGTTGAGGGCCCGGGGACGGGCTCGGCAAGGTCGAAGTTCTTGACATCCTCGGTCTGGCAGAAGTAGAGTGAGTTGTGCAGTTCCTGAAGGACGATGAGTCGGGCACCGCGCTTAGCCAAGTCGGCGATGCCTTCGCCGAGACGCCGCATGTTGTCCTTGCGGTCGGCGATGTTGTGCTGTTGCAGTAGACCTATTCTTAACATAATGGTTCTTTTTAGGGTTCTTTCCGGGTGAGTGCTGGTCAGCGCAGCACTCCCTTGGGATATTGCATGGTGAGACAGTGCAGCGACCCGTGCTGGCGTATGGCCGTACGCGAGTCGATGCCGATGATGGCGCGGTCGGGGAACACCTCGCCGAGGCGGGCCTGGGCCTCGCTGTCGTGCTGGGGCTGACCGTAGGTGGGACAGAGCACGGCTCCATTGATAATCAGAAAGTTGGCGTAGGTGGCAGGCAGCCTGTCCTCACCGTCGAAGAGTGGATCGGGAAGGGGCAGCGGCACCAGTCGGTAGGGCTTCCCGTCGAGGGTGCGAAGCGAGCGCAGCTGTTCTTCGAGGGCCTTCAGTCCGTCGTATTGAGGGTCGGTGCTGTCGGTGCAGGCATCGTAGAGCAGCGTGTCGTTGGGTGCTATGCGCACGAGGGTGTCGATGTGGCCGTCGGTGTCGTCGCCGATGAGCTCCCCGTGGTCGAGCCATACGATGCGGTCGGCATGCAGCATCAGCTTCAGCCGCTGCTCAATCTGCTGTCGGCTGAGCGGCTGGTTGCGGTGAGGGGCCAGCAGACAGCAGCTGGTGGTGAAGATGGTGCCTCGCCCGTCGCTCTCCACCGAACCGCCTTCGAGCACGAAGTTGGCATGCTCTTCCATGCTGCCCTGAAAGAGTCCGGAGGCAAAGAGTCGTGTGTTGATGGCATTGTCGAGACGGGCTTCAAACTTCTCGCCCCAGCCATTGAAGCAGAAGTTGAGCAGCTTGAAGGTGCCTGGCGTGGAGCCGCTGAGCGTGAGTGGGCCGTGGTCGCGGGCCCAGGTGTCGTTGCTGGGGGCCTCCACGAATATTACCCGGCTCATGGCCGCCTGGTCCAGGACTTCGCGCAGCTGTCGGGCCACGCTGTCGGGCTCAGGCGTCACTACGATGAGGCGTTCCCGGGCGGTGATGGCCTGTGCCAGGGCAGTGAAGGTGAGCGTGATGTCGCTCAGATAGGGTGCCCAGTCGGTAGCGGCGTGGGGCCACGTGAGCTGGACGCAGTCTTGCTCCTCCCATTCGGCCGGGAGCCTGAAGGATGCCGGCTGAGGCTTGGGGGTGTCGGCTTGCTGATGGTTCATGTGCTTATGTTCTTTGTGGTAGCAAAGTTACGGATTATTGTTGAGACTTGAGGAGAAAAGGCGCTTAAATGCAGGCTGCGGTGTGGGAAAACTCACGAGGGCACGAAAATAGTGGCCTGGGGATGCACCCGCCCAAGAAAAAATTTCTATCTTTGTTGCTGTAAAACATGCAAGAGGACAATGCTTGAAATCAAGAACCTTTCAGTGCGCAACGACGACGGTGGCTCTATGAAGGATGTCAGCGTTACCCTTCAAGAGGGTGAGGTGCTGGCAGTATGCGGCCGACGCGTGGCCGACAGGTCGCTGCTGCTCAGTGCGCTTGTGGGACGCCGCCCCTTGGCGGGCGGCTACGTGAGTATCGACGGTGAACTGCTCACAGCCCTCAGTGCCGATACGTTCCGGTGCGAGATGGCTTTCCTGCCCCGCAACTTCCGTATGGAGGAGGGCACGGTGGAGGAGCTCTTTGCGCAGATGGCTGCCTTGCGCTCGGCCCCCGACGGACTCAACCGGGCCATGCTGATGGAGCAATGGAAGATGCTCGGCATTGAGGCTGGCTGCTTCGGGCAATCCTTCGATAGCCTGCCCGACAGTGTGCTCCAGCGCGTGATGCTCTCGCTCTGCGGTGTGCTGCGCCGGCGCCTCGTGGTGCTCGACGATCCGGCATGGGCGCAGGACGAGAGCGGAGGGGACCGTGTGGCCGACGGCATCGCCGCGATGGCTGGAGGCGGAGCCATGGTGGTGGTGGGTTGCGACGAGGCCACCTGGCTGAGGCATGTCGACAAGATAGTGAATCTGAATATACAATAAAGCTATGGAACTCTCCTTATCTGGTTTCTTTCTCGGGCTGTTGCTGCTCGCTATACCTTATTATATTATAGCTTCCATGGGACTCCGTCTCATGGGCAAGTTCACTCGGGCTCTGCTGCTGCTCATCGTGAAGCTCGCGGTGGTGGCGCTCTGTGTGGCACTGCTTGTCAAGGTCGACAGTCCGTGGCTCAACTTTCCCTTTGTGCTCCTCATGGCAGTGCTCGCCGGGGCCGAGATGCTTCACCGCGCACGGGTGAAAGGCTGGCGGCTGCTGCTCCCGGTGGCTGTGGCGCTGGCAGTGTCGGTGTCGGTGTTCGGGTTGTATGTGCTCTTCCTCGTGATTCACGTGCCGGGGGTGCCTTCGGCCAGCTGTCTGCTGCCTGTGGCAGGATTGCTGTTAGGGCATGTCACCATCGTGGGAGGCAAGGCCGTGGATACCTTCTACTGCGGACTGGCCTATCACGGTCGCCTCTACGACTATCTGCGCTCCAATGGGGCCACACACCGCGAGGCGGTCGACAGCTTCGTGCGCAGAGCCATGACTCGTGTCATCAGCACCGAGGCTGCGTCGATGGTGGCCATCGTGGGGGGCAGTGCACCCGTATTGATGTGGGCGCTCGTGCTATCCGGTGTGGGCGTTATCACGGCGGCGGCTCTCCAGTTGCTGCTGATGATAGCGCTGTGTGCAGCTTCGCTGACGGCTGTGGCTTTGGCCTTGCGCTTAGCGAGACACTATGCTTTCGATGATTACGACCGTCTGGCTCATGTGAAGGAGTCGATGACGAAGGATGAAACAAAATAAGCTATCAAGATGAAGAAGACATTATGTTCTGTGTTTCTGCTGGCACTGACGCTGAGTGCCTGCAATGGGGGCTCACGGCCGCATGGCAAGCTCATGCCGGGAGTGAGCCGGACGGAGGAGACAGCAGCTGTTGAGATTTCCGACGAGACAGCCGACGACCCTGATATGCAGTCGCAGGGAGAGCTGGCCCTGCGTGGAGCCGATTCCATTCTCTTACCTGCTCCGCTCACCCAGTGCCCCGAACAGGTGCTCGTGAGGAAGGCTTACGTGGCTTCCTACAATAAGGACACACGGCTGCCAAACTGGGTGGCGTGGGTGCTCACGGCCAACCATACCGAGGGGCCCTATAAGCGTGGGGGCGTGAAGTTTCATGAGGATGAGGAGGTGCCCGAGCCCAGGGTCACTACCTACGACTATGTGCAGTCGGGCTACGACCGTGGACATATGTGTCCTTCGGCCGACAACCGCTGGGATGCCGAGGCGCAGGACGAATGCTTTCTGATGACCAATATCTGTCCACAGAACCATAATCTCAATGCGGGCGACTGGGGGGAGATGGAGAATCAGTGTCGACTTTGGGCTAAGAAGTACGGACGTATATACATTGTCTGCGGACCTATCCTATTCCGTTCCCGGCATAAGAAGATAGGAACCTCGAAGGTGGTGGTGCCCGAGGCTTTTTTCAAGGTAGTGCTCTGCATGGGGCGGCAGCCTAAGGGCATTGGCTTCATCTACCGGAATGAAGCGGGCAACAGGCCGAAGGGCGACTATGTGAACTCCATCGATGAGGTGGAGCGCATCACTGGTTACGACTTCTTTGCCAAGCTCCCTGACAAGATTGAGAAGCAGGTGGAGAGTCAGGCCAACATCGACGACTGGTATTAGCCACCCGCCCTGTAGAGCGGTGCTGCACTCAAGGCCGGGGCGGTGAGCCCGCAGAAGGGAAGGCGATGAGGGGTAATCCTCCGGTTCTCGTGGGGTGGAAGCTATGGTCTTATTGGGGTAAAACCTGGGGTGCCGATATGGTAATCCTATAGAAAAAGATCGTTTGCTACGCAGCGAATGAATAAAAGCTAAGCAGCGAACGATTGGTTGGCAGGCAGCAAAACCAAGTGGTAGATTACGCTTCCGGATTTCAGTCTTCATCATCCGCTCATCGCTGATTGCGGGGGTGCTTTTTTCCTTCTTGGATTTCTTTCCTTCTTGTTCCGGCTATTATCGCCTTGCGGTGTTCAATTTTGTCTTTTTTGTAGGTTGATTTGGTAACTTAGATGTTTTTCTTCCCTACTTTCTTGGTTCTTTTGTTATAATACCTTACCTTTGCACTATGCAACACTGAATCTGTTAGGTCATTATCTTTAGCTGAATACAAGAGTATTTTAAGCAATATATTTATTATGCAGAAAAGTTTACGTTTGATGGTCTCCGCCTTATTGGCATTGTTGCCACTGGGGGGGGGTAATCGCACAGGTTCCTACTTCCGGGACTTACCACATCAAGTCGGTTGACGGCACATATGTGGAGGTACTGGGGAAGTATTATGCCAAACCTGATGCCAGTACTGCCAACGACTACACCCAAATTGGCGTAGGTGTTGGCTACAAAGTGGGTGACGGATACCGTGTGTATTCGCTCTCAGGTAAGAACCCTAA